>CAXTUM010000113.1:0-7671 GCA_964247205.1 uncultured Beijerinckiaceae bacterium | reverse complement strand
ATCCACTTGGGGTCCAGTTCCTCGCCCTGATAATGCTTCAAGAACTCGCTGCGGTCGACGCCATGGCTTTCGGCCAGGCGCATCAGGCGGCCTTCGAGGCTGATCAATTTCTTGTTGATGTCGTAGAGCTGCTCGACGAGGTTCTCGATGCGGTTGTTGTTGAGCGAGAGGCTCTTCACATCGGAAACGATGTCTTCCTTCAGCTTCTTCGCCTTGCGCTCCTGCGCGGGCGAGAGCGTCTTGTTCTGCATCCGCTGCTCGACGTTTTCCACCTGCAGGCGGCGCAGCTTCTTGTAGTTGTCGGCGATGCGGTCGAAGGTCTCGAGCACCTTCGGCTTCAGCTCGGCTTCCATGGCGGAAAGCGACAGGCCGCCCTCGAACTCGTCGTCAAGATCATCGGCCACGGGCTCGCGCATCACCGTCTCGCCGTCCTCGTTGACGACGGGCTTCAGCTCGGGCTCCGCCATCGGGTCGGGGCCTTCCTCGACCTTGGGCACCTGCTTGCCGTCGGGACCGGCATAGGTCGCTTCGAGATCGATGATCTCGCGCAGCAAAACCTTGCCCTCGTTCAGCTGGTCGCGCCAGATGATGATGGCCTGGAAGGTCAGCGGGTTCTCGCACAGCCCGGCGATCATTGCCTCGCGGCCGGCCTCGATGCGTTTGGCGATGGCGATTTCGCCCTCGCGGGACAGAAGCTCCACCGCGCCCATCTCGCGCAGGTACATGCGTACGGGATCATCCGTCCGGTCCACGGGCTCGCGGGTCTTGGTGGCGGCAACAACTTCCTGGCGCGCCGGTGCGGCCAGCTCGCCGCCCTCGGCCTCTTCCTCGTCATCCTCGCCGGCGGCGGGCTTCTTCTCGCCCTCCTCGACTTCCTCGTTCTCCACGACATTGATGCCCATCTCGGAGAGCATCGCCATGATGTCCTCGATCTGGTCGCCGGAGACCTCCTGGCTGGGCATCACTTCGTTGAGCTCGTCCATCGTGACATAGCCGCGCTTCTTGGCGGCCTTGATCATCCGCTTGACGGCGGCATCCGAGAGATCGAGCGGCGAACCGTCGGGGCCTGCGCCCTCTTCCTTCTCCGGCTCGTCCTTGCCCGTTGTATCCTTGGCCATGCGTATCATCTCCACCGTGGATACGGGATCATTGCCCATACCCGGTTCCGGATCCGATCCCGTGATCGTTTCCAGACGCAACGAGGACGCCCGGCCTTGGCCTGACGCCCCTTCAAATCACTCTGTCCGAAAGCGCTAACGCGAGAGGCGTTAAGCCTTCCCTAACCTTGTTATCCGGATTCCGCGTTTCCCGGCTACGCCGTCATTCAATGCGCCAGACCGGAGAGTCAAGTGCGATATGGGTCAGGGCTGCCATGCCTGCAAGGGCAAGCGGCATTCATAAACCGCTGATTTTGAATCCGGTTTCCCGAATCAGACCTTATCTCCAGTCACCGACGGCAAGCTGGACCGCGGCAAGGGCGGCAACCGCCGCCGTATCCGCCCGCAGAATGCGCGGACCCAGCGCGATGGCGACAGAGCCTGGCCAGTCCATGATCATCCGGCGCTCATCGGGATCAAAGCCGCCTTCCGGCCCGATCAGCACGGCGACCGGGGCGCTCTTCTTCAGCTTGCGCAAGGCTTCGACCGGATCGGCAACGTCCGCCATCTCGTCGCAGAAGATCACGGCGCGTCCGTTCTCAACCAGCTTTGGCAGTTTCGACAGGCGAATCGTGTCAGCCAGTTCCGGCACCGCCAGAACGCCGCATTGCTCTGCAGCCTCGATGATGTTGGACCTGAGACGGTCAGGGTTCTTCACCTCGACCTGCGTGCGATTGGTCGCGACCGGGATCAGCCGAGATGCTCCCATTTCAACCGCTTTCTGCACCATATAATCGAGTCGGGCGCTCTTGATCGGCGCGAAACATAGCCAGATGTCAGTCGCCTGTGGCTGTTCACGCAGCTTTTCGGTCAGCTTCAGGCTTGCAGCCTTCTTGCTGACCAACGTGATCGCAGCGCGCCATTCCCCGTCACGGCCATTGAATACGAGCGGGCCGTCGCCTTCCCGCATGCGCAGGACGTTGATCAGGTAATTCGTCTGGTCCTTGTCCAGAACCAGTTCCGCGCCAGAGGCCATCGGCTGATCGATGAACAGCCTTTGCGCCGTGACATCAAAGCGCGGCGGCATTCAGACGCCGACGCGCGGATCGATGGGAACGCTGCCCTTGAGCCCGAGAATATCTTCCAGCAGTTTGGCGCCTGCAAACATGCGGGCCTCGGCGCGTGGTGCCGCCACGACCTGAAGGCCGACGGGCAATCCCGTTTTCGTGAACCCCGCCGGAATGGAAATCGCGGGCGAGCCGATGAGGGTGATACCGTAGACGATGGCGAGCCAGCCCACATAATTGTCGAAGGTGACGCCGTTGCAGCTCTCGAGATAGCGTTGTTCCACCGGGAAGGCCGGGACGATGGTGGCCGGGCAGAGCAGCAGGTCATAGGTGCCGAAGAAAGCGAAGGCGCGTTTGATCATCGCGGCGCGCTGGATTTCGGCACGGATGATGTCATCTGCCTTCAGGTTCAGGCCTTTTTCGATGTTCCATATCACCTCGGGCTTCAGTTGGTCGCGGTGTGTCTCCAGCAGGTTCTTGCGTGCAATCGCGAAGCCCAGCGCCCGCAAAGTCTGGAATGTGTCATGCGCTTCCGACAGATCGGGGTGCGCTTCCTCGACGATCACGCCCGCTTCGGCCAGCCGATTCGCTGCCGCTCGGGTGATAGCCGCCACTTCCGGATCGACCGGTGTGATGCCCAGATCAGGTGAGTACGCCACTTTCAGCGGCTTCCAGCCGGAGCGGGCAGCGGAGAGAAAGCTTGTGGCGGGTGCGGCCATCGATACCGCATCCCGCGCGTCCTCGCCCACCATGGCATCGAGCATCAGCGCACAATCCTCGACGTTGCGCGCCATTGGCCCTTCCACTGAGAGGCGGTTATCGATCTTGAGGCCCGGCGTATGCGCCACGCGGCCCGGTGTCGGGCGCAGGCCGACAATGCCGCAGAAGCTGGCGGGATTGCGCAGTGAGCCGCCAAGGTCGGAGCCATGCGCCATCCAGGCCATGCCGGTGGCAAGCGCCACTGCCGCGCCACCCGACGAACCCGCCGCCGAACGGCTGGTATTCCAGGGGTTGCGTGTTGCGCCGAACACCTCGTTGAAGGTGTTGGCGCCCGCACCGAATTCCGGCGTGTTGGACTTGGCGTAGATGACGCCGCCATTGTCCTCCAGCGTTTCCACCAGAATATCCGAAAACGACGAGATATTATCCGCGAAAATGGGCGACCCGTGCGTCGTGCGCACGCCTTTGACCTCGGTCAAATCCTTGATCGCCACGGGAAGCCCGGCGAGCACGCCGCGCTCGGCCATCGGCTTTGTGACGATGTCATCGGCAGCCTTGCGCGCCCGCTCGAAGCACAGCGTCGGCAAGGCGTTGACCGCAGGATCAACCTGCTTGATGCGGGTCTCAAGCGCATCCAGGCAATCATGCGGGGTGATCGCGCCCAGCCTGAGCAGTTCGACTGTCTCGACGGCGGTCTGCCGGATCAGGGGGTTTAAATCAGGCATCAGTTCACCGGGACCTTGTTGCGGGTGATGTCATAGACGGGGCCTGTGGGCGTGACACGCAGTTTGAGCTGGATGCGATCCTCGGGACCCATCACGCCCAGTTCCAGCTCGCCATCTGCAGTGATGACTGTGCCTGATTTGCCGTTGAAGATGACCACGAGGCGCTCTTCCGGCAGCATGGCTTTGGCCCAGGCCCGGAACTGGCTCTGGTAAGGCTCCTGCCGCCATGCCTTTGGCTGGCCGGGGTCCACCTGCACCAGCATGTAGCGGCTGACGGGGTCGAGCGTGATCACGAACTTGGAAACTTCGGGCTTCCATTCCGGCCCGATCCAGCCCTCCGTCATCCACATGCAGAAGAACGAGCGGCAATGGCCGGGGCGCGTCTCATGGATGCCGCAGCCCCTGCCGGGTGTGCAGTGACTGCACCATTTATTGGCAGGTTTGTTCAGCGCCGGCACCTCATAAACCTTGCAGCAGAGCGTGCATGTCCCGCAATCGCGGCCGGGCGCGGCGACGTTGGCAAACTGGGTCGGGTCGAGATGGGCGGCGGAGACAGGTTCCATGGCCGCTATTTCCGGCGAAGGCACGAGGAAATCAAGCGGGATGTTGCCACGGGTTGATCAGTTTCAGCCCGGGGATCTGGAAATGCGCCATGTTGCGCGTCGCGAGCGCTGCATTGTGGCGCAATGCGATGGCGGCAATCATGCCGTCGGCGATGTCGATGGGTCCACCACGCAGCTTGGCCTCCCCCATGAACTGGCCATAGACATCGGCGGAGTCCTCATCAAACGCGTGAATGCGACGACCCAACTGGCTCCGCCATCGCGCAATGGCCTCCTGCCAGCGTCCAGAACGCTCTGACGCACGGACTTTGTTGATGCCAAACAGGATTTCCGCCAGCACAATGGTCGAGATGTGAAGCGAAGGTCCGTTGTTCTCGATCCAGCGCAGGACAGTCCCCTCGGGCTTGGGCCGCATCGTTTCAGAAATCACATTCGTATCGAGAAAAATCATTCGAGGTCTATGCCCGGATTGGGCTTGCGCCCTTCCCGAATGATGGCTGCGAGATCGATGTCTTTCTCATTGGGGTCGCGTGGCAAAGCCAGCAGATCGTCGATGAACGTGCTCCAGGATTGTCCATCGCGGGGATTGCTGTCTGCATAAGCCTCAAGCGCCTTCTCCACGACCTGCGCCACAGTGCGCCGCTCGCGCCGGGCGAGCATGTGGGCAAGATCGCGGGCACGGGCTGATCTGACGGAGAGTTGCGGTTCTGCCATCTGTGCCTCCCTTTGTGCCATCTGTAGATGGCACATGATGGCAGCTGATGGCAAGCTCTTGCTTACACAGCCAATGGGACACTCAAAGCGCGAGCTTGAATCCCTCGTGGCTGGCGACAAAGCCGAGCCGTGCGTAGAACCGATGTGCCGCACCACGCTGTTTGTCGCTCGTCAGTTGCACGGTGGCGCAACCCTTCTGGCGGCACAGAGCGATGGCATGCCGCATCATCTCTTCACCGATGCCCTTGCCGCGCCGGGATTGCGCAACCCTCACGGATTCAATGTTCCCACGCCACGCGCCTTTGCGGGACAAGCCGGGAATGAAGCTGAGCTGGAAAAAACCCACAATTCCGCCCTCGCTTTCCGCCAGAATGAAATGCTGGTGCGGATCGGTGACGATGGCGTGGAAGGCGTTCACATAGGCCTGGTTCAGTGGCAGGCTGGCATCCTCGCGGCCTCGGCCAAGATCGTCGTCCGCGAGAATCGCGATGATTGTCGGCAGGTCGACTGCGGTGGCTTCGGGGAAGGTGAGCTTGGGTGCGGACATGCGGGACATCTCATTGCCTTACTTCATCTCATCCGGCAGACAATCATCAAGCAAGCTGAAGATGTTTGAGCCGACGTGCAGCAAGCATTTGACATTGGCATTAGCCGGTATGTTCGGATAGCGACGCGTAAGATCGGCAGTCCATGCGATTTGCGTCCGCCGGTCCGTCTTGGCCATTCGGCCATCGGGGTCATAAAGATAAAAGAGCCGATCCGATGGGCTGCCATCCCGTTTAAGGCCTCGCCAAGATTGCGGTTGGTCCCTTTTCTCGACCTGAGCAAGTTAGCGTTCCGAAATCTCACGGGAGCGCTTCTCCTGGACTTCAGACGCCCTTTCGACCACCAGTTAGGCGATCACCCCCAGAACGCCGAGCGATAGAATAGGCAACCAAAGCAGAAGCCTGGTTACACCGAGCAAAAATCCAGAACCTCGTCGCCGCGCCACCCTCACATCCCCGGATAATTCGGTCCTCCGCCGCCTTCCGGCGCGACCCAGGTGATGTTCTGGGACGGGTCCTTGATATCGCAGGTCTTGCAATGCACGCAGTTCTGCGCGTTGATCACAAATCGCGGGTTTAGCCTGATATCGGGTTTTTCATAGACCACCTCGTAGACCCCCGCCGGGCAATAAAGCCGCGCGGGTTCGCCGTAGAGCGGCAGGTTCACGCTGATCGGTATGGAAGGATCAGCGAGCTTGAGATGCGCGGGCTGGTCTTCCTCGTGGTTGGTGTTGGAGATGAAGACAGAGGACAGCTTGTCGAAGGTCAGCACGCCGTCGGGCTTCGGATAGGTGATCGGCTGGCAATCGGCGGCGGGTTTCAGCGTCTGGAAATCCGCCTTGCCGTGCTTCAGTGTGCCAAACGGCGACCAGCCGGTCAGCGCATTCAGCCACATGTCGATGCCGCCCAGAGGCACACCGATCCAGGTGCCGAACTTCGACCACAGCGGCTTCACGTTGCGCACCGGCTTGAGATCCCTGCCGATGGCGGAGGAGCGCCACGCGGCCTCGTAACCCGCGAGTTCATCATTGGCGCGGTCCGCTTTCAGGGCATCGTTGATATGCTCGGCGCAGAGCATGCCGGAGAGCACGGCGTTGTGGCTGCCCTTGATGCGCGGCACGTTGACGAAGCCTGCTGCACAGCCCACCAGCGCGCCGCCGGGGAAGCAGAGTTTCGGCACGGACTGCCAGCCGCCTTCGGTGATGGCGCGGGCGCCATAGGAGAGCCGCTTGCCGCCCTCGAAG
The DNA here is from genome assembly GCA_964247205.1 of uncultured Beijerinckiaceae bacterium. Lineage (GTDB taxonomy): Bacteria > Pseudomonadota > Alphaproteobacteria > Rhizobiales > Beijerinckiaceae > JADCCX01. Next base: position 996 of record CAXTUM010000113.1, on the reverse strand, counting down.
GTATCGCGGATCGCCGGGTGTGTCTTGTAGCGCTGGAATTCGTCGAAAGGCGACAGATGCGGGTTCTCGTAGTTGAGATGCACGACAAAGCCGACCGACACCAGCCCGTCACCGAAGTGATAGAGGAACGAGCCGCCGCCCGTCTTCGAATCCAGCGGCCAGCCGAACGTATGCTGCACGAGGCCCGGCTTGTGTTTGCCGGGTGCGACCTGCCAGAGCTCTTTCAGGCCGATGCCGTATTTCTGCGGGTCCTTGCCTTCATCCAGTTTGAACCGCTTGACGAGTTGCTTGGTGAGATGGCCCCGCGCGCCCTCCGCGAAGATCACGTATTTGCCACGCAATTCCATGCCGCGCGTATAGCGGTCCGACATTTCGCCGGATTTGGCGATGCCGACGTCCCCTGTCGCGATTCCGACGACCGCGCCATCGTCGTCATACAGAATTTCTGAGGCGGAGAAGCCGGGATAAATCTCGACACCCAGCGCCTCAGCCTGCGCGCCCATCCAGCGCGTCACCTGACCGAGCGAGCCGATGAAATTGCCGTGGTTGCCCATCAGCTTCGGCATGAGGATATTGGGCAGTCGCACCGAGCCTGCAGGACCGAGCAGCAGGAACTGGTCGTCCGTCACTTCCGTGGCCAGCGGGCGGTCTGCATCCTTGCGCCAGTCGGGCAGCAGGGCGTCAAGACCGATGGGATCGATCACCGCGCCCGACAGGATATGCGCGCCGATCTCGGAGCCCTTCTCGACGACGACGACCGTGATTTCGGCATCCAGCTGCTTCAGCCGGATCGCGGTCGCAAGACCCGCCGGGCCGCCGCCGACGACCACGACATCATAATCCATACCCTCGCGCTCAGGCAGTTCCATTGGCTTCATCCCCTGAAAGCATTTAGTTCATATATAAACTAAATGCCGCAACCGCACAAGTTTCCTCTCGCTTTCTCTCGCATGTCAGGGGGCAAGCGTCTATGCTTGCGGCATGATCGATCAAAGG
>CAXTUM010000112.1:0-7731 GCA_964247205.1 uncultured Beijerinckiaceae bacterium | reverse complement strand
GTCTTGCGCACCTGCTCGCCCCGCACAGCGTTGCGGCCGCAGATCACGATGCCAGCGGCACCGCTTCGGGCGAACAGCAGGGCGATGGCCTCGCCCAGACCCTGTGTGCCGCCGGTGATGACGGCGATCTTGCCATCCAGCCTTGCGCCCGTCGCTGTCATGAATGGATCGCCTCCCCGGAGATGGTTGCCAGCAGGCTTTTCATACCTCTCCCTTGCCAAGACTAAATCAGAAGCTAGGCTGAACGGCAAAGCGTGTTAGCGCGACAGAAGAAGAAAATTGTTCGGGGAGGGCATCGTGATCAGGGTGGGTTTGCTGGGGGCAGGCCGGATTGGCCGTATTCATGGCGGAAATGTCGCTGTTACGGGCAAGGCCCGGCTTGTCGCTGTAGCGGATGCGATGCCGGAGGCGGCGAAATCCCTCGCAGAAATACTAGGTTCCCGTGTTGATAGCGCCGATGCGCTTGTGACCGCCAAAGATATTGATGCCGTCCTGATCTGTTCGCCCACCGACACACATGCCGACCTGATCGAGGCGGCGGTGAAGGCTGGCAAGGCCGTGTTCTGCGAAAAGCCGGTTGATCTGTCGTCCGAGCGAATCGTCCGCTGCCTCACGGTGGTGGCTGCGTCCGGCAAGCCGCTCATGATCGGCTTCAACCGCCGCTTTGATCCGAGCTTCGCCGAGGCGCACCGCCGTATCCGGGCGGGAGCCATCGGCGCGGTCGAACTCGTGAGCATCATCTCGCGCGATCCCTCGCCGCCGCCGCCGAGCTATGTCGCGCGATCCGGCGGACTGTTCCGCGACATGATGATTCATGATCTCGATATGGCGCGGTTTCTGCTGGGCGAGGAACCGGTGGAAGTGCACGCCGTGGGTTCCTGTCTCGTCGATCCTGGCATTGGCGAGGCGGGTGATGTCGATACCGCCGCCGTGCTGCTCAAGACGGAATCGGGCAAGATCGCGCAGATCACCAATTCGCGCCGCGCCACGTATGGTTACGACCAGCGCTTCGAGGTGCACGGTTCTAAGGGCATGGTAAGGGCGCAGAACGTGCCGATGAGCACGGTCGAGACCGCGACGGAGAGCGGCTTTCTGGCCGATCCCGTGCTGCCGTTCTTCCTGGAGCGCTACGCTGCGGCATACCGGGCCGAAATGGATCATTTCCTTGATGCTGTTGCGGGCGGTACGCAGCCCTCGCCATCCGGTGAAGATGGCCTGCGCGCGCAACTGCTGGCGGATGCCGCCACGCAATCGCACCAGACCGGACAGCCGGTGCGGCTGGGAGTCTGAGCGATGGCGAAGCCAACGCTTTCAGCCGCAGACCTGACCGCCCGGTTCCACGCCATGGCGGGTATCGCCACGGAACTGGGCCATCTGGCCAACCGCTATTTCAACGATCAAGCCTCGCTTGGTACCCGCATGAAGGGCTTCCAGGATTTCCTGACCGAGGCGGATGGTGCGGTAGAAGCCTTGTTCCGCTTGCGCATTGCGGAGGCCTTTCCGGGCGATGCCGTGATGGGCGAGGAAATGGGCGGCGGCAGCAGCGACAGGCTCTGGATCATCGATCCCATCGACGGTACTGCCAATTTCGCGCGCGGCGACCGGCAATGGTGCGTGTCCATCGGATTCGTGGCTGACGGCGTGCCTGAGCTCGGAGTGATCCATTCCCCCGCACTGGGCGAGACGTTCCTGGCGCAACGCGGCAAGGGCGCCACCATGAACGGCAAGCCGATCAAGGTGGCCGCTACAGCAGACCTGCGCCAGTCCACCATCGAATTCGGCTGGTCGCCCCGGCTGCCTGCCGCGCCCTATCTCGACACGCTGAAGCGGCTCTATGCGGGCGGTGCCAATGTCAAGCGCAGTGCATCGGGCGCGCTGGGGATCGCGCATGTCGCGGTTGGACGCACCGATGCCTACGGCGAGTTGCACATCAATTCGTGGGATGTTGCGGCGGGGCTGGTGATCGCGGCAGAGGCAGGCGCACGCATCAATGATTTCTGCACGGGTGACTGGCTGACCAAGGGCAATCCGATCCTCGTTGTCACACCCGCGTTGTGGGACGTGGTGCACGAGGCCAGCGGCATCGCGCAGGCGGTGCCGCCGGGTGGCTGAAAGCTGAACGCTGACAAGCCGCAAATGGCGGCAGCGATGAAGACTACAAAGGGAGGACTTCAGTCATGAGATCCATCAAGACACTGGTTGTCGCAGCGCTCGCCCTTTTGGGCGCAGCCTCCACCGCCTCGGCACAGGGAGAGGTCACGGTCTATTGCTCGGTGCAGGAGGAATGGTGCCGCCCGATGATGCAGGCCTTCGAGCGCACGACAGGCATCAAGGTCGCGATGACCCGCAAGTCCTCGGGCGAGACCTATGCCCAGATCAAGGCCGAGGCTGCCAATCCGCGCGGCGATGTCTGGTGGGGCGGTACGGGTGATCCGCATCTGCAGGCGGCGGAGGAGAACCTGAGCGAACCCTACAAGTCGCCGATGCTGGAGAAACTGCTGCCGTGGGCGAGCAAGCAGGCCGAACAGTCAGGTTACAAGACGGTTGGCATCTATGCCGGTGCGCTGGGCTATTCCTACAACACGCAGCAGCTGGCGCGCCGCAACCTGCCCGCGCCGCGCTGCTGGGCGGATCTCGCCAAGCCGGAATACCGCGACGAGGTGCAGGTGGCGGACCCGAATTCATCCGGCACGGCCTACACCCAGGTTGCCACGCTGGTGCAGCTCATGGGCGAGGACAAGGCCTTTGCGTTCATGCGCGAGATGCACCGCAACGTGAACCAGTACACCCGCTCGGGCGCCGCTCCGGCGCGTGCCGCCGCCACCGGCGAAAGCCTGATCGGCATCACCTTCCTGCATGATGCGGTGACCATGGCCGTGACGGGTGCGCCGGTGCAGATCGTCGCGCCCTGCGAAGGCACGGGCTATGAGATCGGCTCGATGTCGATCATCAAGGGTGCGCGCAATCTGGCCAACGCCAAGCGCTTCTATGACTGGGCCCTGACACCGGAGGCACAGGGCATCGCGACAGAAGCCAAGTCCTATCAGGTGCCGTCCAATGCTGCTTCCGCCGTGCCGCCGCAATCCCCCAAGCTCGCCGATATCAAGCTGATCGATTATGATTTCGCAAAGTATGGCTCTTCGGCGGAACGCACGCGTCTGCTGGCGCGCTGGGATGCCGAGATCCGCAACGCTCCGCGCCGCTGAGCAGGGTCTGATTCATGCGCAGGCGCAGCGCCGACCGGGGGATGATGGATGCGCTGGCTGCTGCTGCTGCGGCTGTCGCCTTTGTTGTGCTGCCATGGGCCTTTGTCGGTGATCTGCGCCCGGGCATCAGCTGGTTGGCGGAAGGGCGCTGGCCGCTTGTCTTGCCCATGCTGGCGTCACTGGCGGCAGGATGGCTCGGCACGCGCGGCGCAGTGACCGGGCGGGCGCGTGTCGTGACTGCGGCTCTGGGCCTGACGGTGCTTCTCGCTTACGGCTTTTTCCCCGGCCTGTTCGATGGCAGGCCCTCGCTGCCGATGGGGATCGGTGCAGCGCTCACCGCTGCGGCGCTCGTTGTCCAGCTGTCGCGCGGCTTTGCCGCCGCAGGTGCCTTCAAGGCGGATCGCTGGGTCGCGACCACCACGGTCTCGATCCTGGCAATGGTTCTGCTTTTCGTGTTCTTCCCCGTGGCGAAGGTGCTGGGGAGCGCTTTTCTGGACAAAAACAGCATACTTGATCTCAGCCTCGCTTGGACACGGCTGTCTGCACCAGACATCTGGTCGCTTGCCTGCTTTACGGCGAATGCCAGCTGCGGCGTGGTCGCTAATACGGTGATTCTGGGCGTTTTCGCTGGTGCGCTCTCGACATTTCTTGGCCTCGCCTTCGCGCTTCTGGCGCAACGCGGCGGCATGAAGAACACAAAGCTGTTCGATGCGCTGTCGATTCTACCGATCATCACACCGCCCTTCGTCATCGCGCTGGCGCTGGTCGTGCTGTTCGGCCGCACCGGCATCATCACGACGTTTCTCGACAGCTGGTTCAACATTCCGCGCTCGCGCTGGATCTATGGCCTTTCCGGCATCCTGATCGCGCAGGTCCTGTCGCAGACGCCGCTGGCCTATCTCATGCTGCGCGGGGCCTTGCAGGGTATTTCACCCTCGCTGGAAGAGGCTGCGCAGACCCTGCGCGCCAGCCGCTGGCACACGTTCCGCACCGTGACATTCCCGTTGCTGCGGCCGGCCATCGCCGCCTCGTTCCTGCTGGGCTTCGTGGAAAGCCTTGCGGATTTCGGCAATCCGCTGGTGCTCGGCGGCTCGTTCGAGGTGCTGTCGACCAAGATCTTCTTTGCCGTCGCGGGCGCGCAGCACGATCCGGGACGCGCCGCTGTGCTGGCGCTGATCCTGCTGGCCCTCACGCTCTCGGCCTTCTGGCTGCAGATGATGTGGCTGGGCAAAAGCTCCTATGTGACCGTCACGGGCAAGGGCGACAACGGCGTGCCGCTGCCCCTGCCGCGCGGCGTGCGCATCGCATCGCTCGGCGTCGTGGTGCCGTGGATCGTCATGACCGTCGCGATCTACGGCATCATCATCGTCGGCGGCTTCGTGACCGATATCGGGCGCGGCGTGATGGAGCCGACATGGCGGCATATCCTCACCGGCTTTGCCATCGAATGGGGTGACCGGGGCCTATTCTTCTCGGGCTCTGCCTGGAACTCGTTCTTCATCACGGTGATGGTGTCGGCTGTGTCTGCTCCCCTGACGGCTCTGGTGGGCATCCTCACGGCCTATGTGCTGACCCGGCATACATTCGTGGGCAAACGCATGTTCGAGTTCATCACCATGCTGGCCTTCGCCATTCCCGGCACGGTGATCGGCGTGGCCTATATCGTGGCGTTCAATGTGCCGCCCATCGAGATCACGGGAACGGGACTGATCCTGATCATCTGCTTCGTCTTCCGCAACATGCCGGTGGGCGTGCGCGCAGGCATTGCGGCACTCAGCCAGATCGACAAGTCGCTGGACGAGGCTTCCTCCACTCTGGGCGCCAGCACGGGCTACACTGTCCGCCGCGTGACGTTGCCGCTGCTCAAGCCCGCCATCATCGCCACGCTGGTTTTCTCTTTCGTCCACGCCATGACTGCGGTGAGCGCCATCGTCTTCCTCGTGACGGCGCGCTACAACATGGCGACGGCCTATATCGTCAACCGCGTCGAGGCTGGCGAGTATCCGCTGGCCATCGCCTATTCCTCGCTGCTCATCCTGTTCATGCTCGCTGTCGTCACCGGCATCCAGCTGGTTGTCGGCGAGCGCAAGCTGGGCCGGCGCGGTGTCAACGCCAATCCCATCATTCCCGGAGCCCATTGATGTCCCGCGCCGCCTCCGTCCGGTTTGCCGATGTCTCGAAGTTCTATGGCAGCGTCGGCGCTGTGAAGGGTGTCTCCTTTGAGGTTCAGGCGGGAACGCTGGTCACGCTGCTGGGACCCTCGGGCTGCGGCAAGACCACCACGCTGCGCCTTGTGGCGGGGCTTGAACTCGCAACACAAGGCCAGATTTTCATCGGCGGCGAAGACGTGACGCGGCTGGGCGCTGCGGAGCGCGATGTCTCGATGGTGTTCCAGAGCTACGCGCTGTTTCCGCATCTCAGCGTGCTCGAAAACGTCATGTATGGCCCGCTGGCGTCGGGTGCGAAGCGCGGGGATGCGGAAAGCATGGCGCGCGAGAAACTGGGTCTGGTCGGGCTTGCCGGGTTCGAGGCGCGCCTGCCTTCCGAGATGTCGGGAGGCCAGCAGCAGCGCGTGGCCGTGGCCCGCGCCATCGTGCTGGAGCCGCGCGTGCTGCTGTTCGACGAGCCGCTGTCCAATCTCGACGCCAAGCTGCGCCGCAAGGTGCGCGATGACATCCGCGACCTGCAGCAGAGGCTGGGCCTGACCGTGCTCTATGTCACGCATGACCAGGAAGAGGCGCTGGCGGTGTCCGACAAGGTGATTGTCATGGACAATGCCGTGATCGCGCAGGAGGGCACGCCGGAGGACCTGTACGAGCGGCCGCGCAGCCGGTTTCTGGCGGATTTCATCGGCGAGGCCAACCTGATCGAGGGTGAATTCCGAAGGGACGTCAACGGCACGATGTTTGTTGCGGGCGATGTGATGCTCCCGCTCGGCCAGATGCCGGTTCCTGCGGACGCCACCATAATCGCCCTGCGTCCGGACCGGCTGGGGCTGACGGAGGCCGCCGACGGCCCGCTCGTGATCCGCCGCCGCGCCTATCTCGGCCATGCCTGGGAATACACGCTGGATGCTCCGTGGGGCGAAGTTCTGGTGCTGGCGCCCACCCGCGAGAAGGCGTTGAAGACGGGAACAAGGGTCAATCTGCGGATCGATGCGGATGCCGCGATCCCGCTTGGCGCGACGTCTGCCTGATCAGGGAATATGGTGCAATGGCCCCCGCTGGTCACTTGCCAGCGTCTCTCTCAGCAGCTTGCTGACGGCACGCCGCGATCCTGACGAGGGAGGATCCATCGGCCTTTCGCTGACAGCGTCAAGGATCCATTGCGCAATGTCGGGGAGGTCAACGGCGCAATCACTCGCGCCGATATCGAGACCCGCTTTTGGCATGCCGAATATGGTCGCGGTTTGCCGGCTTTCGCACGCCGTCAAGGCGCCTGTCTGGCGCAACGCCAGCAAACCTTCCGCGCCGTCCCGGCCCATCCCGGTCAGGAGGACACCGACAGCTTTGGGACCGACGGACTTGACCACGGATTCGAACATGACATCGACGGACGGCTTGTGCCCGCAGACGGCCGGGCCATTCAGCAACTTGCAGGCCAGGGTGCTGCGTGCCCCCGCCAGGGTGAGATGCTGGTCGCCGGGAGCGATCAGCACCCGGCCCGGCAAGACCTCGTCACCGTCTTCCGCTTCTTTCACCTCGTATCCTGTCATCTGCTGCAGGCGCTGGGCAAAGCGGCGTGTGTATCCGGCAGGCATGTGCTGGGTAATGATGATGCGCAAGGGGGCCTGCTCAAGCGCGATCAGGATATGCTGGATGGCCGCGACACCGCCGGTCGAGGCTCCGATAGCAACCACCCGGTCCTGGAAGTCCATCTGGGCGGAACCCGGTGCGGGAGAAAGCGCGGCCCCTTGCGGTTTGGTCAGAGACATCGGTTTCTCCCGTGTTCAGGGTTGTCAGATCAGGGCCATCTCGACAGCTTCAAGCGGCTGCGGCTTGCCCAGCAGGCGGGGGGATATCGTGATGCCCGCAGCGTCCATTGCGCTGACGATTGCCTCCGGCTTGCTGCCGGGAGGGTAGAGACAGAAAACGCGAAATTCGCTGAACAAATAAACATTCATTCGCGGATTGGTATGATATAAGAATTTTATCAGATCATAAAAATCATATTTCATCACTTCTGCAATAATGAAATCAGGTTTTTCGTATTTCAGAAGTGAGTAAATTTCCGATATGCTTCCAGATGTATCAACTTTGTACTTCGCGAAATTCAATTCATTACGAAGACGATCGCGAGTGGAATTGTTCGGAGTATATATAAGCCCGGTGTTCATGTCCGTCCTGCCGCTTTCCGGAAAGGGTCGGGCCCAGCTGAGTATGAAGGGTGTGGGGAATATCCTTCACTGCTCAACCAGGCCCGATCTTGTCAGAGGCCTAGAAAAGCCTCAGAACGCCCTGGTCGGCCTGCGAGGCCAGCGACAACGCCGTCTGAGACAGCTGATTGCGCGTATTCAGCGTCAGAA
>CAXTUM010000111.1:0-7738 GCA_964247205.1 uncultured Beijerinckiaceae bacterium | reverse complement strand
CTCGAGATCTGGACGGCGGAACCCAGCGTGGCGGAAAGCGTCGCCACCGAGCCGTCGGCCATCTCCACCGCTATCGCCGCGCAATCCTCCGCCTCGATGGCGTTGACCCTCGTTCTGAGGCGCGCCGAGACCGAGGCGACAGGCCCGTTGATGTAACTCAGCATATCGTGCGCGTGGATGGCCTGCGTGACACAGACACCGCCCATTTCCGTCGCCCATTTGCCGCGCCAGGCAACAGCATAATACTCCGCGCCACGCTGCCACGCCGTCTCGATGGTGGTGAGGAAGGCCGGGCCTGCAAGACCCGCATCCGCCAGCATCTTCAGCCGCTGCAAACCGTTCCCGAAGCGGTACTGGAAGATCGGGATGATGCGCCGCCCGCTGGCCTTTTCCGCCACAGCCAGCCGGTCGCACTCCGCGAGTGACCCGACCAGCGGCTTTTCGCAGACCACATGCACACCCGCCGCCAGCGCCTGCGTGATCAGGCCGAAATGCGTGTTGGGCGGCGTGCAGATGTTGACGACATCCAGCCCGCCATCTGCCAGCATCTGGCCGAAATCCGCGGTCTGCCGGGTGACGCCGTATTGCGCGCCGATCTTCGCCATGCGCCCGGCATCAAGATCACACAGCGCCGCAATCTCGAACAGGTCCGGCCTTGCCGCATAGGCCTCCACATGCTGGACACCGATGCCCAGCCCGACAACCGCAACGCGCAGACGGCGCGTCATGGCTTCAGCTCCAGCCGCACGGCTTTTGCCTCGGCCTTGAGCGCGAGTTCTGTCGCGAGGAAGCAATGCGCCTGGGTCATGGCGGTTTCGGTGCGGTCCAGAACATCTGCGATCAGCTGCCCGCCGTAAGGCAGGGCGACGGAGGAGCAGTCGATGTGCTGCGTGCCCTTCTGGTCCACAAGGAACAGATGGTCGATGCCGGGGCGGCCCGCGATATCGATGTATTTGCGAAGCTCGATGTAGCCGTCGGTGCCCAGGATGGTCAGCCGCCCGTCGCCCCAGGTGCCCAGCCCCTTCGGCGTGTACCAGTCCACGCGGATATAGCCAGTGCCGCCATTGCCGCGCAGCATCACTTCGCCGAAATCCTCGAGCTCCGGCTTTTCCGGATTGGCATGGTTGGCGATATGCGACGCCACCACCTCGGCGCGCGTCGAGCCCGTGAAATGCAGGAACTGGTCGCATTGGTGCGCGGCGATGTCGGTGAGAATGCCGCCGTAACGCTGGCGCTGGTAGAACCAGTCCGGCCTCGGGTTGTTGTTCAGCGCATGGGGCCCCATGCCGATGGTCTGCACCACCTTGCCGATAGCGCCCGCCGCGACGAGTTCGCTCGCCTTGACTGTGGAGCGTGTCTCGAACCGCTCGGAATAACAGACCGACCAGATGCGCTTCGTTTCGACCTGCGCGGCGCGGATTCTGGCGAGCATCTCGAGCGTGATCGTGCCCGGCTTGTCCGCCATCACATCCTTGCCGTGGCGCATGATGGCGATGGACATGTCGCCACGCTCATCCGGCGTGATGGCCGTGACAACGAGGTGGATCGTCGGGTCCTCCAGGATCGCACGCACATCGCTGACGCGTTTCGCCTGCGGAAACGTCTGCTGGTACCGCGCGGCAAGATCATCCTCGACTGCATGAACCGCCACAAGCTCGGCCCCGGCATCCAGCAGGCATTGCGTCTGCCCGTAGATGTGGTTGTGGTTGAGGCCGATGGCCGCAAAGCGGATCGAGCGTCTCGTCATCCCTTGAGTCCTGACATTGCTACACCTTCGATTATGAGACGCTGGAACAGCAGGAAGAAAATGAAGATCGGTGCCAGCGCCAGCGTCGACATGGCGAACAGCTGGCCCCAGGCCGACTGACCTGTGGTGTCCACAAAGGCCCGCAGCGCCAGAGGAACGGTGTAGTTGGCGATATCGTTCAGGTAGATCAGAGGCCCGAAGAAATCATTCCACGTCCACAGGAACGAGAAGATCGCCGCCGTCGCCAGCACCGGTTTGGAAAGGGGCAGGATGATGGTGAAGAAGATGCGCCACGGACCGCAGCCGTCGATCATGGCGGCCTCATCCAGTTCGCGCGGCAGCCCGCGGAAGAACTGCACCATCAGGAAGATGAAGAACGCGTCCACCGCCATGAATTTAGGAACCACAAGCGGCAGGATGGTGTCCACCCAGCCAATATTGAGGAAAAGCACATACTGCGGGATCAGCGTCACGTGATAGGGCAGCATCAGCGTTGCCATCATCAGCGCGAAGAACAGCTTCTTGCCGCGAAATTCCAGCTTGGCAAAGGCGAAGGCGGCCATGGAGCAAGAGATGACATTGCCGATCACCACCAGAACGGCAACAACCAGCGAATTCCAGTAGAAGCGCGAGAAGCTCGCCTCCAGCGCATACCATCCGTCGAAAAAATTGCGCGGGTTGAGCGATGGCGGCACGATGGACAGATCCGTGAAAATGATCGCCTCCGGCTTGAAGGCGCTCGCCGCCATCCAGAGCAGCGGATAGAGCATCATGAACGAGGCCGCGATCAGGACCGCGTGCCGCATGAGGCTGCCCAGCACCACGCGGCCCACGCTTTCGCCCGGTTGTGCAGGAATATTGGCGGGCGAGGCCTCAGCGACGGTCGTCATCGTAATGCACCCAGTAGCGCGCCGAAGCGAAGCTCAGCGCCGTGAAGAACCCGATGATGACCAGCAGCACCCAGGCCAGCGCCGAGGCATAGCCCATGCGGAAATTGGCGAAAGCTTCCTGATAGAGATAGAGCGTGTAGAACAGCGTGGAATCCACCGGCCCCCCCGTGCCGCCGCTGACGATGAACGCCGGTGTGAAGGCCTTGAAACCTTCGATGGTCTGCAGCACCAGATTGAAGAAGATCACCGGCCCCAGCAGCGGCAGCGTGATCGAGCGGAACTGGCGGAACTTGCTCGCGCCGTCGATCTCTGCGGCTTCATAGAGATCTTTCGGGATCTGCCTGAGACCCGCGAGAAAGATGATCATCGGCGAACCGAACTGCCACACCGCAAGAATGACCAGGGTGTAGACTGCGGTATCGGGGTTCGAAATCCAGCTGGGTCCCTGCACGCCGAAAAGGCTGAAAATGATGCGGTTGATGGTGCCGTCACCCTGGAACAATTGCCGCCACAGAACCGCAATGGCGACAGAGCCGCCCAGCAGCGAGGGGACATAAAAGATCGCGCGGTAGAGATTGCCGCCCCTGACGTTGCGGTCGAGAGCGATGGCGACGAGCAGCGCGAAGCAGAGCTTCAGCGGCACCTCGAAGATGAGGTAGATGAACGTGACGGACAGCGCCGCCGTGAAGCGGCGGTCCTGGGTGAACATGAAGATGTAGTTGTCGAGCCCGGCCCAGCGCGGCGGGCTCAGCAGATCGAACTTCGTGAACGACAGATAGAGCGACACCAGCGTGGGCCCGAGCGTGAAGAACACGAACCCGGCGAACCACGGCAGCAGAAACAGATAGCCATGGATATCCTCGCGCCAGAAGCGCGAGGATATCGGCTGCGGAGTCGTGCTCGCGGCCATGGCGTCAGCCCCGGGCCAGAACGCTCACCGCTTCCTGATGGAACTGTGTGCCGCCGTCCTTGACGCTGGTCCGCCCGAACGCAACGGAATCGGCCACTCGCCGCAGCAGCACCTCGATCTCGCCAGCGCCCTTGGGCGGAGGCGGGGGAATGGGAACGGCGACCTTGGTGGCTTCGGCGACAAAGTTGACCTGCGCCTTGCCCAGATCGTCCAGATCAGGACCCAGCACCGCCTGCATCGCGGCAGAACCCGGAACGCCGCGCTCGATGCCGAGAATCTTCGCGCCCTCGGCCTCGTTCATCATGAAGTTGACCAGCTTCGCCGCATCTTCCGGCGTGCGCGACTTGGAGGAGATGCTCATCAGCATCGCAGGCTTGATGTAATGGCCTGACGCCATGCCTTTCTGCTGCGGGAACAGGCCGATACCCAGCTTGTTCTTGTTGATCGCCTGGAAGGCGACGTTCTGGTTGGAGTTGGCGTAGCTCATGGCCGCAACGCCCCGGCTGATCTCGTACTGGTCAATGCTGCCGGTGTTGAGTGCTGCAACTTCGGCAGGCGCGCAGGCGCCTGACTTGCGCATCTTGTCCCACAGATCGAACCATTCAGTGACATCCGCAGGCGTGAAGGCGGCCTTGCCTTCCGCAGTGTAGAGCAGCTTGCCGCGCTGGTTCAGCCAGTGTTCAAAGCCCTGCTCCCAGCGGCTGTTGTCGCCGGTACCCCAGTATTTGCCGGGATTGACCTTCGAGATTTCCGCCGCAACCCGGGCCATTTCGTCCCAAGTGAAACCAGCATCAAGCTTGGTGACGCCCACCTTCTCGAACATTGCGACGTCATAGACCATCGCCTTGGAGTTGGTGCCCATGGTGACGCCGTAGAGTTTGCCGTCCACCATGCCCGCATCGCGCGCACCGGCCGAGAAGCCGGACATATCCAGCGCTTTCGCCTGTGTCTCGAGCGCCAGCAGCGTGCCCCGGCGCGAATACTCGTAGATATAGCGGTAATCCATCTGGATCAGGTCAGGCGGATTGCCGCCTGCCGTCTGGGTCGCGAGCTTGGTCCAGTAATCGCCCCAGCCCACGGATTCCGAGCTGACCTGCACCGATGCGTTCTTCACCTGATAGGCATCAAGCACTGCCCGCGTCCGGCGGTCGCGCTCGGGATTGCCCCACCAGTAGGCCCTGATCCGCGTGCCCGCCTGTGCCTGGGCAGCGCTGCCGAGTCCCATGGCCGACGCGCCTGCCAGCGCGCCTGTCAGAAATGTTCTCCGTTTCATCACTGCCATTGTATCCTCCCTTGATTGCGCCGCGGATTTGGTTCCCGCTGTCGCGCTTGTCGTTGGTTGCAGTAAATACCCGTCGTGCCAAAGGCTCAAGTGCTGAGTTGATCCGGCCCGCCTTTACGATAGATGCATGCCTCCGGGAGAGGCCACCTCCAGAATCCGGTCGATCAACTGCTGGCTGGCCAGCGCTTCGCGCGCGGGCGCTGCTGGCGGCTGGCCGCTCCTGACTGCCGCGCCAAAATCCGCGATAACCGCACGGTGGGCATCATGGGGAAAATCCATGATGCTCGCACCGCTGCCGGTGCGGCCCTCGGCCTCCACGATCTCCGTTGTCCCGTCGAGCAGACTCAGGACCAGCCGACCCCCAATCAGGCTTGCCGCACCCTTTGTGCCGAAGAGTTCAATCCGCTCGGGTGATCCGGGATAGGCCGCCGTGCTGGCAAGGATTGCGCCTGGCGCACCATTGTCCAGCGTGACAAGCGCATGGACATGATCCTCGGTTTCCATGCTGTGCACGCCTGTGCGCACGGCCTGAGCCGCAGTGACATCCCGCACGCCGACCAGCGAGCGGAACAGGTCGATATTGTGGATGGCCTGCGTCAGCAGCACGCCGCCGCCGTCACGGGCCAGTGTTCCGCGGCCGGGTTCGTCGTAATAGGCCTGCGGACGCCACCAGTTGACGATGCACTGGGCGGCAACAATCTCGCCCAGAACGCCTTCCGCAAGCGCCGCGCGCAGCCGGAGCGCGCCGGGGCGGCAGCGGTGCTGGAGCATGACGGCGAGCGTGAGGCTGCTGGCCTCGGCAGCTTCCGCCATGGCCAGCCCATCGGTGCTCTTCAATCCGATGGGCTTTTCCACAAGCACGTGCTTGCCCGCCGCGAGACATTGCAGCGTCAGGTCGCGATGCGTGGATGGCGGCGTGATGATAATGACCGCGTTAATCCCAGTATGGCCGATGACGGCAGCCACATCCGTGGTGACGGGACAGGGCATGCTGGCCTGACGCGCAGCCGCACGGGCGCTGCTCGGCGTGGCCGCAAGCACCAGCGGCATGGATTCAGCGAGATCGGCAAGGCTTTTCAGATGTGGTTCCGCACCGGTTCCCAGCCCGATGATTCCGATACGAAGGGCATTTGGTGCAGTCATCTCAAACCACGCTCCTGTGCCGCGCGATGCAGGTCGAAAGCACCTCGTCCATCGGCCTGGCCCACCAGTTCTGCGAGAAGATTTCCACCTCGCTGAACCCCGCGAAACCTTCGGCCTCGACCGCGGCGCGGATCGGTTTGAAATCGATGACACCGTCACCCATCATGCCGCGATCCTCCAGCAGATGCGTCGTCGGCACCAGCCAGTCACAGACATGGTAGGCCAGCAGCCGCTGCCGTCCGGCGCGCCGGATCATGGCCATCAGTTCCGGGTCCCACCAGATGTGATAGAGATCAGCAGCCACGCCGAGCATGCCGGATTGGGCAGCATCCAGCGAATCGCAGATATCCAGCGCCTGACGCAAAGTATTCACGCACGCCCGGTCCGCCGCATACATCGGGTGCAGCGGCTCGATGGCGAGCGGCATGCCGACACTTCTGGCATACTCCAGCAGCGTGCCGATGCCGTCCTCGACCATGCGCCGGGCAGCGCCAATGTCGCGGCTTTCGGGCGATCCCGGCCGCGAAAACTGCGGCAGCCCGCCGACCACCAGCACCAGACAGGGTGCGCCAAGCGCCTTGGCCTCGTCGACAGCGCGCCGGTTGTCGTCGCGTGTGGCGACCAGTTGCTCCGGACCAGCGGGAAACATGCCGCCGCGGCAATAACCCGAGAGCTGCATTCCGGTGGCCTTCACCGCCGCAACCGCAGCCGCAAGGCCGACATGCGCCACCTGATCGCGCCACGGCGAAATCGCGCGGATGCCGTGGCGGGCGCAGGCGTCGATGATCTCGGTCAGCGTACCCTGCTTGCGCACCGTGGCGGTGTTGATGGAGAGCAGGCTGTGGTCGCCGGAGAAATCGCGCATGGTCATTACCCTGCCACGCCGCGTTGCGCCAGGAACAGCCGCATGCGGTGCGCGGAACGGTCGGGGTCAGACAGCAACCCGGCCGCATCAGCCAGCCGGAACAGTTCGGCGCAATGCAGCATGGACCGCGTGCTTTCTTGTCCGCCCACCATGGTGAAATGGTCCTGATGACCGTTCAGCCAGGCCATGAAAACGATGCCCGTCTTGTAGAACCGCGTCGGCGCCTTGAAGATATGGCGGGAGAGCGGCACGGTGGGCGCAAGAATGGAATTGAAGCGCGCATTGTCGCCATCGGCCAGTGCACCTAGGGCGGCGGCGGCGGCAGGCGCGATGGCGTCGAAAATGCCGAGCAGCGCATCCGAATGGCCCTGCGCATCGCCCTCAATCAGTTCGGCGTAGTTGAAATCATCGCCGGTATACATGCGCACGCCCGGCGCCAGGCGGCGGCGCATGGCGATTTCCTTGTCCTTGTCCAGCAGCGAGATCTTGACGCCGTCGATCTTCGCCGCATTGCGGTTGATGACATCGACAGCCGTGTTCATGGCCGCATCAAGCGAGGGCGTGCCCCAGTACCCGGTCAGCGCGGGATCGAACATGTCGCCCAGCCAGTGGATGATGACGGGTTCATGCGCTTGGGTAAGGATGCGATCATAGACCGCCGCATAATCCTCAGGGCCTTTCGCCACCTTTGCCAGCGCGCGGGACGCCATCATGATGATGCGCCCGTCCAGCTTCTCGATGGCGGCAAACTGCATCTCGTAGGCCGCGATGACATCGTCGATGCCTCGGGCCTGCTCTGGCGGCAGATGATCCGTGCCAGCACCCGAAAAGACCACCGCGCCGGGATGCGTTTTAGCAGCAGCAACCGATCGGCCGATCAGATCAAGCGCCATCGTCCAGT
>CAXTUM010000110.1:0-7744 GCA_964247205.1 uncultured Beijerinckiaceae bacterium | reverse complement strand
GCCGTTTGGCCAGCGGTTCCAGCCCGTGGCGCATTAGCCCAAGCTCAAGGGCCTGCCGATTGTTCCGGGGGTCATGGCGTTCTGGAATGTGGAGAAGGAGTGACGCGCCGCAACGTCAGGTTGATCCGCCCGCCTTTGGGCAACAGATCGCTTGACCCGGCCATGACCCGGTCCACGCCGTGAAAACACAGGCGTGACGCGCCGCCGATCAGCAGCACATCACCCGATTCCAGCCTCACGGATTTCGTCGGATCATTGCGCTTCAATCCGCCATAGCGAAACAGGCATGTATCGCCGAGCGAAACCGAAAGAACGGGCGCAGAGAATTCCTGCTCATCTCGATCCTGATGCAGACCCATCTTCGCCTTGCCCTCATACCAGTTGACAAGACAGGCTTCGGGCGGATGGGGAAAGCCAGAAAGACTCTCCCACGCATCAGCCAGCATGTCCGGCATCGCTGGCCATGGCATGCCGGTCTCGGGATGCATCGGCTGATAGCGGTACCCCCTGATATCAGAAACCCAGCCGAGCGGCCCGCAATTGGTCATCCGCACTGAGAAGGGTGTACCGGATTTTGGCATCATGGGCATGAAGAGCGGTGCAATGCGGATGACATTGCGCAGTTCGCCCACCAGCACTTCCTGTGCCGCCCGGTCAAACCAGCCGCGATGCAGGACAAGGCCGGGGGCGAGTTCTTCGGGTACTGCTTCAGGACGCAGGCTCACGCCAGCTCTTCACGGCTCGCAATGGTCGAATCCGCATTGAGCCGATAGACAATCGGCACGCCGGTCGCGAGCTCGCGAGCGATGATCTCTTCGCCTGTCAGGCCTTCCATCGCCATGATCAGTGCGCGTAAAGAGTTGCCGTGGGCGGCCACCAGCGTGCGCTTGCCCGACAGCACGACAGGCAGAATGTCGTGCACGTAATAGGGCAGCACCCGCGCAGCAGTGTCTTTCAGGCTCTCGCCGCCGGGTGGCGGAATATCGTAGGAGCGGCGCCAGACATGAACCTGTTCCTCGCCCCATTTCTTGCGGGCATCATCCTTGTTCAAGCCGGAGAGTTCGCCGTAATCGCGCTCGTTGAGCGCCTGATCGCGGATTGTTTGCAGGCTGGACTGGCCAAGTTCGTCGAGCATCAGCTGGCAGGTTTTCTGCGCCCGCACCAGATCGGACGTGAAGGCGATGTCGAAGCCGATACCCCTGGCCTTGAGGCGGCGTCCGGCAGCTTTCGCCTCATCCACGCCAAGTGCGGTCAGGTCAGGGTCTTTCCAGCCCGTGAACAGGTTCTTGAGGTTCCATTCGCTCTGGCCGTGGCGGCAGAGCACCAGAAGATGCGTCATCACTTGTCCTCGTCGTCATCAGGCGGCGGCGGCGGCAGCGTGCCGTCCCTGGCGGCTTCGGCCACGCCCGCGAAAGCCCTGTAGGTGATCAGCAGGAGCAGGACAAGCAGGCCCGAGGCGATGGCGAGAATCTTCAGGAGCTGGCTGTCCGTGCCGAGAAACCGCATCACCAGAAGACCGGCGAGCAGCAAGACGGCAAGGCCGTATATCCGCAGTTTGATCGTGTCACGGCCCATGGTCATCGCGGCATCAATCCGCGAGGCCCAGCACATCCGTCATGGAGAAATAGCCCGGCTTGCGGCCCCGTCCCCAAAGAGCCGCCTTCACCGCGCCATTGGCGAAATTGTCGCGGCTTTCGGCGGAATGCGAGAGCGTGATGCGCTCACCGGGACCCGCGAAAATCACGCTGTGCTCGCCCGCCACCGTGCCGCCGCGCAGCGAGGCGAAGCCGACATCACCGGGCTTGCGTGCGCCATGATGGCCGTCGCGCGCCTTGTCCATATGGTCGGCGAGCGCGATGCCACGCCCCGCCGCCGCCGCTTCGCCCAGCAGCAGAGCCGTGCCGGACGGCGCATCGATCTTCATGCGGTGATGCATCTCGACGATCTCGATGTCATAATCGAGATCAAGGGCTTTGGCGGCACGCTTCACCAGTTGGGCAAGCACATTGACGCCGAGGCCGAAATTTCCTGACTGGATGACGATGGCGTGCCGGGACGCGGCTTTCAATCTGGCGAAATCATCGTCGCTGAAACCCGTCGTGCCAATGACATGGACAACACGCGCCTGCGCCGCCAGCGCCGCAAAGGCAACCGAAGCGGCAGGAATGGTGAAATCCAGCACGCCATCCGCTTGGGCGAACGCAATCAGCGGATCATCGGTGACCGTGACCCCTGTGATGCCCGCTCCTGCCACCAATCCGGCATCCTGACCAAGAGCAGGCGAGCCCTCGCGCTCGATGGCGGCAGCCAGCACAACACCGGGTGCGTGATGCACGGCGCGCACCAGCGCCTGACCCATGCGGCCAGCTGCTCCCACGACGACGAGACGCATGTCGGACATTGGTGTTTCCTTGTCAGCAGATAGCTACGAGGGCTGCGGCCCGTCATAGCCGCCCACAATCACCAGATCAGTTGGCCCCACATCCTTCAGATGCTCCAGCGCCGCCTGATATTCCGGCGATTCATAACAAGCGACTGCGGTTTCATAGCTTGCGAACTCGACCACGACATTGTGCTTGCGCGGCGTGCCCTTGGCGACCTTTCCCGCCGGGCCCCGCACGATGAACTTCGCGCCGAATTTGGCGAAAGCCTTGGCGTTCAGCGCACGGTAGCGGTCATAGGCCTCGGTGTTGTCGACATCAACGCGTGCGATCCAGTATCCCTTGGTCATCAGACGCCCTCGACAGCAACGAGATCAATGATGCCCGCGCCTTCGCGCAGCTTGCGGGCGGCATTGTATTCGCTGGAGAAAAGATAGGCCTTCGCCTTGTCATAGCTCTCGAACTCGATCACCACGTTGCGCGCCCGGGCTTCGCCCTCGCCCAGCGAGCACTGACCGCCGCGGATCAGCGGCTTGCCGCCGTATTGTGCAATGGCCTTGGAGGCCTCCGCCGCATAGACCGCCCATTGCGTGGCGTTGGTGACGCTTGCGCGTCCGATGACATATCCCTTTGGCATGTTCGTCTCCCTTGTAACCCGTTTCTGCAATTCATGCGGCCTGGCTTTGCGGTGCACCCACGAGGCGGCGCGCCTCGGCAGAACTCATCGGCTCACCAAAAGCATAGCCCTGACCATATTCGCAGCCCAGTTGGTATAGCTCGACCGCATCAGATTCCGTCTCTGCGCCCTCAGCCACGATCTGCATTCCCAGATCATGCGCCATCGTGATGATGGAGCGCAGGATGACAGGCCGCGAACCCTTGTTGGAGGGACGCACGAAAGACTGGTCTATCTTGATTGTATCGAACGGAAAACGCTGGAGATACGCGAGTGAGGAATAGCCCGTACCGAAATCATCTAGCGAGAGGCCAGCGCCCAGATCCTTCATCTTCTGCAGCATCTGCGCGGCGTATTCCGGGTTTTCCATGACCAGGCTCTCGGTAAGCTCAAGCTTCAGCGTGCCGCGCTTCACAGGTGCACGGCTGAGTACCGCCTTGAGATCATGCAGCAGATCGTGCCGCAGGACCTGACGGCTGGAGACATTGACGCTGGCGAAAATTGGCGGCTGCACGTCCAGCGCCTGCTGCCAGACACCGAGTTCACGGGCGGTCTTCTCGAGCACGAACACGCCAAGATCAACGATCAGGCCGGTCTCCTCGGCGATTCCGATGAATTCCCTGGGCGAGATGCGCCCCAGCTTCGGATGATCCCAGCGCAGCAGCGCTTCAAATCCGGCAATGGTCCGGTCTTCGAGTCGCACGATGGGCTGGTAATAGACCTTCATCTCGTTGCGTTCGAGCGCCCGGCGCAGATCACTCTCCAGAGCCAGCCGGTCCGGCTTGATGGTGCGCATTGATGGCCGGAATACCTCGATCCGGTCGCCGCCGAGACGCCGTGCATGGGCCAGCGCGAGTTCGGCGTTCTTCAGCACATCATCGCGGCGGGTGTCACCCTGCTTGTCGAAGAGCGCGATACCGACCGACGCCGTGACGATGATCTCGCGCTCGGAAAAGGTCATGGGCGCAGTCACGGCGCGCCGCACCAGATCGGCGAAGGCCGTGATGCGCTCCGGCTCGCGCTCGGAGAGCAGGATAATCGAGAAATTGTCACCATTCAGACGGGCCAGCGTGTCCTGCGGCCGCAGCAGGCGTCCCAGCCGCCGCGCAATATTGAGCAGAATGGAGTCGCCCACCGCGAAACCGACACTCTCGTTCACCTGCTTGAACCGGTCGAGATTGAGCATCAGAACGGTCGGGCGCATGCCGTCATCCGTGCGCGAGAACACCAGCGCTGCCTCAAGCCGGTCGAGGAACAGTTCGCGGTTCGGCAAACCCGTCAGATTATCGTGAACGGCATCATGCAGAAGACGCTCCTCGGAGGTCTTGATGCCGGTGATGTCGGACAGCGTGCCGACCACGCGCACAACCTCGCTGTCGTCTCCCACCACTGGACGCGCCTTCAGGCCGTACCAGAGGAACTCGCCTTCGGCAGAACGCAGCCGGAAATCGAGCGAAATGCGCCCGCGCCGCTGGTCGAGGATCGCATCGAGATTGGCGCGATAACGGTCACGGTCGAGCGGATGCATCACGTCCATCCAGGGGCCGGGACGGCCATCCAGAGACCCGCGCTTCATGTGCAGCTGCTGTTCCAGCTCCGGGCTGAGATAGATGCGGTCGGACTGCACATCCCAGTCGAAGACGATGTCGCCTGAACCAGTCAGGGCAAGCGATTTCCGTTCTGAATCCGAGACAAGTCCCTGCGCGATGGCGCCGCCCGCAAAGGCGTGCTGCACCACGGTGAATCCGATCAGCATGACGATCAGCACCATGCCGCCAAGCAGCGCCGGCGCTGTGATATCGTTGGCCAGGCGGCCATAGACTGCAATGGCGGCAGCCCCCACCCAGGCCAGCAGCAGCACCCAGGTCGGCACCAGCATGATCGCCCGGTCATAACCCAGCGT
Organism: uncultured Beijerinckiaceae bacterium; assembly: GCA_964247205.1. Taxonomy (GTDB): domain Bacteria; phylum Pseudomonadota; class Alphaproteobacteria; order Rhizobiales; family Beijerinckiaceae; genus JADCCX01. Next base: position 2,784 of record CAXTUM010000110.1, on the reverse strand, counting down.
GGCCAGATATGCGATCAGCACCAGCCCGATGGCGGCTGCCACACCGATCGCGATGCGGGCCACGCCCGCTGCCACCGGCGCGTTGAACAGCGCCATGCCCACGAGTACAGCAATGAACAGCACCCACAGCGTGGTGAAATGGACGTAGCGGACATGCCAGCGGTTGAGATTGAGATAGGCAAACAGGAAGATGACCAGCGTCGCCGCCAGCACTGCTTCGGTTGCAGCCCGGAAAATGCGCTCTGTCTCGGTCGAGAGGCCGAACAGCTTGCCCATGAAGCCGAAATCAATCCCGAGGTACGCCAGCACCGCCCAGGCCAATGCGGCAGCAGCCGGAAAGATGACGGCGCCCTTGACGACAAACACGATGGAAAGGAACAGCGCGAGCAGCGCCGCAATCCCCAGCACCACACCCCTGTAGAGGGTCAGGCTGTTCACCCGCTCGGTGTAGGCATCTGGCTCCCACAACGTCAGTTGCGGCAGGGTATTGGCAGACAGTTCCGCCACGAACGTGACTGTCGTGCCCGGATCAAGCGTGATCAGGAAGGCATCGACGCCTGTGGTTTCCTCACGCTCCGGCCGGAGGCCCTGGCTGGCCGTGATCGCCTTGATGCGGGCGCTGCCCAGGTCGGGCCAGAGTACGCCGGAGCCGACAAAACGGTAATGCGGTGCAACCAGCAAGCGGTCAATCTGTTCATCCGTGTCATTGGACAGGGCGAAAGCGATCCAGTCCGGTCGTGTCCCGATGTCGCCGGCGCGCACTTCGATACGCCGGACAATGCCGTCCGCGCCAGGAGCGGTGGAAATCGTTATGCGGTCGCCTTGCGACTGATAACGTTCGATGGCAGGCAGCAGGTTGATGGCGGTCTGGTCCGTCCGGATTCTGACAGCATCCAGCGCCATAGCGTGAGGTGCGAAGACCCCAAGCCACGCCGTCACCACCGCCAGCAGAAGAATGAAACGCTTTGACAACCCGGAATCCCGCGCGGCTGAACCGCTTGTGCTTGGACTGGTAGCCGCTGGCTTGCACAGGAGCAAGTCAGTCCGGTTTTTCAGATCAACCTATTTTCAGTGGAAGCCGTCTGCCTAGCGAAAAGAATATGGTCGCGCCATGCGCCATTGATGGCCAGATACTGGCGCGCATAGCCTTCCTGAACGAAGGCGGTTTTTTCAAGAAGACGGATCGATACCTGGTTTTCCGGCACACAGGCCGCCTCGATCCGCCGCAGGCGCAGCCTGCTGGCCGCAAAAGGAATAATCAGGCTGACGGCCTCCGTCATCAGGCCCTGTCCTGCATGGCGCTGACCCATCCAGTATCCGAGCGAGGCCATGGAGGCAGCACCGCGCCGTACATTTGTGAGGTTCAGTCCGCCGAGCAAATCCTGGCCATCCGCTGAAAAGACGAAAAAGGGATAGGCCTCATCCTTCCCGATTTCTGAATGATAGCGGGTCACGCGCCTGCGAAAGGCCCGCGCCGTCAGGTCATCCTCAGGCCAGAGCGGCTCCCAGGGCTGGAGAAACGTGCGGCTGCTGGACCGCAGCGCGGCCCAGGCCCTGAAATCCTCACGTTGGGGCGGGCGGAGCAATATCCGCTTGCCTCCGATCACCAGATCAGGCCGGTCCAGACTGCGCTTGCCAAAGATCAGCACAGGCTCAGGCCGCTAGCGGCAGCCCGATGCGGCCCTTGATCTTCTCCAGAGATGGCAAAGGCTTTGTTGGCCCGATGGTCGTCAGAGTCGGCGTGCTTGACAGGATGCGGCGGCCCACGGCGCGGACGTCATCCACGGTGATTGCATCCACCCGCGCAATGATTTCGGCCGAGGGGATCAACCTTCCATAGGCGATCAGGTGTCTCGCCATCTGGTCGGCCCGCGCGCTGGAGCTTTCAAGCGCCATCAGCAGCGATACCTTCAGCTGGGCGCGTGCCCGGTCCACCTCATTTTCGCTGATATCATCGAGGCCGGTCATCAGGCAGTCCAGCGTGACGTTCATGGCATCGCCTACGGTCTTCTCGCCCGCTCCGAAATATACCCCGAAAATACCGGCATCCGAATAACCCCAGTGGAAACTGTAGACGGAATAGGCAAGTCCCCGCTTCTCCCGCACCTCCTGGAACAGGCGGGACGACATGCCGCCGCCCATGACATTGACGAAGACCTGGGCCGGATAAAAATCCATATCGTTGTGCGAGGGGGCCGACATGCCCAGCAGCACATGCGCCTGCTCCAGCTTGCGGTTGATGCGCCGCTCACCGCCGATGTAGCGCGCGGCAGGGCGCGTCTGGCCGCTGCCGCTGGCAAAACGCGAGAGACGCGCCGCCGCTTCCTGCACGACCTGATCATGATTCACTGCGCCCGCCGCGGCCACAATGATCCGGTCCGCTGCATATTCGCGGTTGAGAAATCCGTGCAGCAACTCGCCATCCAGCGCCCGCACAGTCTTGGGCGTGCCCAGAATCGGCAGTCCGATCTGCTGGCCGCCGAAGGCGGTTTCGGAAAACATGTCGAACACAAGATCATCCGGCGTGTCTTCGACTGCTGCGATTTCCTGCAGGACCACGCCCTTCTCGCGCTTGATCTCTTTCGGATCGAATAGCGATTCCGTCAGGATATCCGACAGCACATCGAGTCCCAGCGGCACGTCCGCGCCCAGCAGCCGCGCGGTGTACGCCGTGGTTTCCGTGCTGGTCGCGGCGTTGATATCGCCGCCCACCGCTTCGATTTCCTCGGCAATTCCCTTGGCGGAGCGTCGGCGTGTGCCCTTGAAGGCCATATGTTCCAGAAA
>CAXTUM010000109.1:0-7782 GCA_964247205.1 uncultured Beijerinckiaceae bacterium | reverse complement strand
ACGGCAAGATCCGGGCGCATGTCGATCCCGCCCGGCGCGGCACGGACTGGGACAATGTTGCCTCGGATCATGAATATACGGTCCGCATTTCGCCCGATAACTATCCGCGCGAGGTCCTGATCAAGGTCGCTCTGCCGCGGGACGTCGTCTATCGTCAGGTGATGCGCAGCGTGAAAAACTTCACGGCGCTGCTGGTGGCTTCGGCCCTGTTTGCCGCCCTCTTCATGGGGCTTGCGCGCTCGCTGCAGCTGCTGTCCCAGTCCCGTGAGGACGGGAAATGGTCCGCCGCGGAAGAAACGGCGACAATCGATCTCGTCAAGCCGATGTTCTTTCTGGCGGTCTTCGTCGAGCATCTGAGCTACGCGTTCCTGCCATCGCTGATGCAAAGCTTTGCCGCGGCCGCCAAGCTGCCTGTCGGCTACGCGTCTGCGCCATTCATCGCCTATTATGTCTGCTTTACGCTGGCGCTCATCCCTGCGGGCCGTCTGGAAACGAAGCTGGGCGCGCGAGCCATCATCATGCTCGGTCTTTCCATGGCAGGCCTCGGCCTTGGCGCCATGGCTGTCATGACCGATTTCTGGCAGGCGACAGCCGCCCGTGCGCTATGCGGTCTGGGACAGGGAACCCTCTTCATCGGTGTGCAGGCCTATATCCTGGCCAACTCCTCGCCGGAGCGCAAAACACAGGCCGGTGGCGCGATCGTGTTCGGATTTCAGGCGGGAATGATCGCCGGAATGGCCATCGGATCGCTTCTGGTCTCCTATCTGGGGTCCCAGGGAATCTTCCAGCTCGGCGCGACCCTCACAGTCATTGCCGTGGTCTATGGACTGATGGCCCTGCCGTCCAGAGTGTCGGGGTCGGTCACAAGCCAGTCTGGCGGAAGTGTGTTCAACGATATCCGGCTCATCCTGAGCAACGGTCATTTCCTTCGGACCATGCTGCTGATCGGTATCCCTGCAAAAGCGGTTCTGACCGGCGTGATCCTGTTTGCGCTGCCGATCCTGCTGACGCAGCAAGGGTTCCCGAAAGAGGATATCGGCCAGGTCACCATGCTCTATGCCTGTGCGGTGATCATTTCATCTCACTTTGCCACGGCCAGCGCTGACCGGCGCCATAACACCGAAGGCATGCTGTTCAAGGGAACCGTGATCACGGCCTTTGGCCTGGCGATGATGTCGCTCGTCGGTTTCCCCGGCCTGCTCAACTGGGAAACCAGCAGCACAGCAGGAACCTTTCTGATCGTGGGCGGCGCGACACTGGTCGGTGTGGCCCATGGCTTCATCAACGCCCCCGTCGTGACCCATGTCACCAATACCGAAGTCTCGGAGATCATCGGCACGACCAATGTGGCTGCGGGCTACCGCATGCTGGAACGGATCGGGCACACGATGGGTCCGCTGATCATGGGGCAGATCTTTGTCTACACCGGCATCTCCTGGAGCGTCTTTCTGGGAATTGCGGTCGCCATATTCATCCTGGGTCTGCTGTTCCTCTCCCCCGAGAAGCCTGTTCCCAGCCACAGCCAGACACATTCGGCCTGAGAATGACCATGACAATGACACCGACACGACGCGAAGCGCTTCTCTTTCCCGCGAAGGCCCTGCTTCTAGGCAGTCTCGGCATGAGCGGTCTCGGCTTGAATGGTCCTGGCAGCGCCCTGGCCCAGACTTTCGAAGCGCCCGCCGCCAACCTTCCGTACTGGAGCTGGTTCAAGTACAGCACGCAGGTCACGGACAAATGGACTGTCGAATCAGCGCAGGGTGATCCGAACCGGGTCACCATCCTTCCCAAGCGGATCGGCGATGCCGGTCCCCGCCAGAAGATGATCGTCATCTATCCGCGGCCATCATCGGCCTATGATATCGCGATCTCGAAGATCTTGAGCGTTTTCGACGACAAGCTGCTGAATGTCGAAGTGACGGTCGTCAATTTCCTCAACAACGACCAGCGCGGAATGGAACTGATCAAGGCTGCCGAGGCTGCCAGGTATGATCTGATGCTGGCCATGGGATCTGAAACAACGGCCTGGCTCTGGGACAACTACAAGAACGGCCGTATTCCGGTTGTGTCCGTCTGCTCCAAGGATCCTGTCGTTCTGGGCCAGTCACCGGGATACAACCGCGGTTCAGGCACCAACTTTGCGTTCACCTCGCTCAACATGCCCATCGACGTCCAGATGGCCTATGTGAACGAGTTGAAGCCGAAGCTCAGAAACATTGCCGTCCTGGTCGATTCCCGCAACATCAGCGCCATCGAGACGCAGGCAAAGCCGGTGATCACCTATGCCAAGGCCAAGGGAATCCGCGTGATCGAGCTTTCGGTCCAGAACCCGGACAACGCCAGGGCTGAGCTTGAGCGCATGGTGAAAGACGCCACCGCGCAGATGACCAAGAATGATCCGCAGCTTGGAGACAGCATTTTCTGGGTCACCGGCAGCACATCGGTCTTTCGCGAGATTGCGACCATCAATGCCCATGCAGGACGCGCCGCCGTGATCAGCGTCGTGCCGGAGATCGTGCGGGGCGGCGACGACAGCGCGGTTCTCTCCATCGGCATCAGCTTTGAATCGAACGCCCATATCGCGGCGGTTTTCGCAGCGGATGTGATCCGCGGCCGGGCGAAGGCGGGGGACCTGAAGGTCGGCCTCGTGTCGCCGCCCGATATCGCCATCAGCTTCCGCAAGATCCGCGAGATCGCGATGACCATTCCGCTCTCTTTCTTCGAGGCCGCCGGAACCATTTATGATTACGACGGCAAGCTTATCCGTATCGACGGCGTCTCCGTGACGCCGGCCACGAACTAATCGCATTGCGGTGGGACACTGAAAATGAAATCCAGATCCGTATCTGCCGCCGCTCATGCGGTTCAGCCGGCCTCAGATGATGTCAACAGGCAAGCCGTTGCGGCCCCGTCGTCAGGGCTGGCGTGGTTCCAGGCTTTCGAAACGCTGCTGGACAATCACGCGCTCGAGGATGTCCTCGAGAATGTGATTGCGGCCACTGCCGGGAGCCTGGATGCTTCGGCGCAGGTCTTTCTCGTGGTGAAGGATGCTTCTGCTGCGGGCTGGTGTTTCAATGCAGGGGCCAGGGTATCGCCCTGCCTCCCGCTGATCACGCCCGGCGGGCAGGAAAGCCTCCTGCTGGATCAGGCGATGGCCACAGGCCAATGCCAGATCGCGATGGACCTGCGGACAATGCTGCGGACTGAGAGTGTCGTGCGCACCGCCGCGCTGGGATATCGATCCGCCATTTGCACGCCCATTGTCAAAAAGGGCGGTTCAACCGTGATCGGCGCGGTGGCTGTGTATTTTGCGCAACAGCCCGCTGACAGCGAAGCTTCCCTGCTTGCGATTGACGCCATTGCCCGGATGGTGTCGTCTGTCCTTCAGATGCGGGCGGTATCGGCTGATGCCGACCGTGCCGAGCATCAGCTTGCGGCATTGGCATCCACCATTCCCGGCGTCGTCTATCAGCGCCGCGTTCACCCTGACGGCACCATCCGCTACACCTATATCAGCGAAAGCGCCTTTGACCTGTTCGGTGTCACCGCAGCCACGATCCTGTCGGATCCCGAAGCCCTGTTCCAGCACTATGGCCCTGACTACCGGAAAGAGTTCCGCAATCGCCTGTTGAAGGCATCGGCGGAGATGACGCTCTGGGATGTGGAAGCCACCATCAATCGTCCTGACGGCACCACGCGCTACACGCATGCCATCGCGCGGCCTGCCAGGGAAGCTGACGGTTCGGTGCTGTGGACGGGCGTCATCCTGGATGCCACCCGCATCAAGGAAGCGGAGCTGGCGGCCAGCCTTGCCGAGACCAACACCCGGATCGCCATTGTCGAGAGTCTGTCACAGGGCTTGCTGATGTTCGACCGTGACGACCTTCTCACGATCCGCAACAGCCATTTCATCAATCTTTATCCTGCCCTGGCCGACATAGCGGTTCCGGGTGCGGCCTATCTCGATATCCTGAATGGCGAGCTTGATATCACCATCAATCCGCAGGCCGTCGGCGACAGCCACAAGGACGAACTGGTGGACCGGGTGGTGCGCCACGGCGAACAGCATCTCGTCTACGAACGGCAGATGGCGGACGACCGCTACATCCTCGTGAACGAGTACCGGACACCCAGCAACGAGACGGTTGTCCTCTACACCGATATCAGCGAACTCAAGTCCCGCGAGAAGAAGATCCAGCATCTGGCGCATCACGATTCGCTGACCGGGCTTCCCAACCGCGTCGTGTTTCATGACAAGCTGAACGAAGCCATCCACGATGCGCAGCAGACGCAGACAACCGTTGCCGTCCTTTGCCTTGATCTTGACCGCTTCAAGAACATCAACGACACGCTCGGGCATCACATCGGAGACCTGCTGCTGCAGGAGGTTGCGCGCCGCCTTCAGAGCGTCCTGCGGGTTTCCGACACGGCATGCCGTCTTGGCGGTGACGAATTCGCCATCATCATGCCGGGGATCAAGAGCCAGGATGTTCCGACCTCGCTGGCATGGCGTCTGCTCGATGCGGTGAGCCAGCCGTTCTTCGTCCAGGGCCAGTCCATCGTATCAGGCACCAGCGTCGGCATCGCGCTCTCCACGAATGGAGAAGTCCCGCCGGAAGATGTGCTCAAGAACGGTGATCTGGCGCTGTACCGCGCCAAGGCTGACGGGCGCGGCACCTTCCGCTATTTCGAGGCGGAAATGGATGCCAAGGCGCAGGCCCGCCGCATGCTCGAGATCGAGCTTCGCGCCGCCCTCGTGCTTGGTCAGCTTGAAGTGCATTATCAGCCGCTGGTCGATGTCTACACGGCCCAGATGATGGGCGTGGAAGCCCTCGTGCGCTGGAATCATCCCACGAAGGGATACATCCCGCCGCCCGAGTTCATCCCGCTTGCGGAGGAAACCGGTCTGATCAATCAGCTTGGCCAGTTCGTGCTCAGGACGGCTTGCATCGATGCCGCAACGTGGTCATCCGATATCCGTGTCGCCGTGAACATTTCTCCGGCGCAGTTCAAGGACAAAAACTTCGTTGAATTCGTGAAGGAGACCGTCGGCGGGAGCGGCCTTGATCCCCGGCGGCTCGAGCTCGAGATCACGGAATCCATGCTGCTGCGCAACACCGACGCCAATCTCTCTATCCTGCATGAACTGAAGGCGCTGGGCATCCGGATTTCCATGGATGATTTCGGCACCGGCTATTCCTCGCTGGGCACGCTGCGCTCATTCCCGTTCGACAAGCTGAAGATCGACAAATCCTTCATCACCGATCTGAACAAGACGCCCGATGCAGCCGCCATCATCCGCGCCGTGCTGACGCTGGGCCGCAGCCTGGGCATGACAACCACCGCTGAAGGCGTCGAGACGCGGGACCAGCTGACCTATCTCAGGGTCGAGGGCTGCACGGAGGTGCAGGGTCATTATTACGCCAAGGCGCTGACGCTTGCGGAGATCAACGAATTTCTGCTCGGGCAACCCGGCCGGATCATGTCGCCTGTGCTGTTCTGACTGGACAGTTTTATCCTTCATGCAATGACACGCGCGCGGTGGCGTCGCGGCCCCGGCCTATGCTAGTGATTCGCGGGCATGACTCCCCGCGAATTCATCCTCAAATGGCGCAACAATGCCCTGACCGAGCGTGCCTCGGCGCAGGAGCATTTCCTCGATCTTTGCCGCCTGCTCGATCATCCCACGCCGAAGGAGGCCGATCCCGCGGGTGAGGCCTTCGCGTTCGAGAGGGGCGCACCGAAAACCGGCGGCGGTGACGGCTGGGCCGATGTCTGGAAGCGCGGTTTCTTTGCCTGGGAATACAAGAAAAGACGCCGCGACCTTGACGCCGCCATGAAGCAGCTGGCCGATTATTCGGCTGCGCTCGACAATCCGCCGATCCATGTGGCGTGCGACACCGTGAAGTTCCGCATCGAAACGCGCTGGACCAACACGGTCACCCGCAAGGAGGAATTCGACCTCGAGGACCTGATGGACGACCGCAAGCTCGCGCTGCTGCGGGCGGTCTTCCACGACCCCGATGCGCTCAAGCCGAAGGAGACACGCGCCTCGCTGACGCGGGAAGCGGCGGACGAGTTCCAGAAGCGCATCTCGGACCGGCTGCAGGCGCGCCACCCGGCACGCAAGGAAGAGGTGGCCCACTTCGTCAACCAGCTTGTCTTCTGCTTCTTTGCCGACAGCGTGAAGCTGCTGCCGCCGGGCCAGCCCGGCGTGTGGAAGAAGCTGCTGCTGCGCGCTACCGAGGACGCCGTGCAGGGCAACGTGAACATTGCCGAGCTGTTCCGCCTGATGGCGTTCAGGGGCGGGCAGTTCGCGCTCGAGCGCATCCGCTGGTTCAACGGCAAGCTGTTCGACGGGCGGCCGCCGCTGCCGCTGGACGCCGATGATTTCCATCACCTGCTGGCGCTGACCAGCGTGCGGTGGAATCTCATTGATCCCACCATCTTCGGCACATTGTTCGAGCGCTTTCTGGATCCTGACAAGCGGGCGCAGATCGGTGCGCATTACACCGACCCGGACAAGATCATGATGATCATCGAGCCGGTGATCCTGCGGCCGCTGCGGGCGGAATGGGCGGCGGCGCTGGCCGGGATAGAGGCTGCAGTTGCGAAGCCGGGTCCGGCCGGGCTGAAGAAGGCGACCGGCCTCCGCGATGCTTTTCTGGAGCGGCTGCGCGGTCTCTCGATCCTCGATCCGGCCTGCGGCTCCGGCAACTTCCTGTATCTCGCGCTCCAGCACGTGAAGGACCTCGAGCTGAGGGCGATCCGCGAGTGTGAGCCGCTGGGGCTGGACCGCGTGCGCCCCGAGGTGTCGCCGAAAATCCTCAAGGGTCTGGAGATCAACCCCTTCGCGGCGGAGCTGGCCCGCGCCGTCATCTGGATCGGCGACCTCCAGTGGGAAATCCGCAACGACCTGCTGCGCCGGACGGACCCGGTGCTGACGGACCTCGACCAGATCGAGTGCAGGGATGCGCTGGTGTCCTTCGCGGGGCACGGCGGTGCGTCCTTCGAGACGCCGCAAGGGGCGGCTCCTCAGGATGAGGACCATCGGGACCTGCGGCATCCTCCCAATGCTCCTCATGCTGAGGAGCGCCCGGAGGGCGCGTCTCGAAGCACGCACGTTGCCCCAGTCGAAGCCCCATGGCCCGCCGCCGAGTTCATCGTGGGGAATCCGCCGTTCGTCGGGACGAAGAAGATGCTTCGAGTGGTTGGACCTGAATTGGCTACGGCCTATCGCGGTGTTTTCGAGGGCCGTATTTCTCCATTTTCCGATTTAGTTTGTTGGTGGTTTTTAAAAGCTAGACAACAGATCGAATTGGGTATGACCAAGCGGGTTGGATTTGTCGCTACAAATTCAATCACGGGCGGTAAAAATAGGCTTGTGCTGGATCAAATTGTTGATTCTATGACAATCTTTGAGGCTCATTCAGATGAGAGCTGGTTCGATAGCGGAGCAGCTGTTCGTGTTTCGATTATTTGTTTCATGGCAGGCGTGCTGGATGAGCCGATCTCCCTTGATAATTTATCAGTCGGTCAAATTAATAGCGATTTGAGCGCTACCGATGAACTAGGAAATCTAACTAAAGCTTCTTCTTTGAAACAGAATAAAAATATATCATTTATTGGTGTACAGAAGTCTGGTGCATTCGATGTTCCTGGATCAATTGCTCGGAAATGGATTTTGGAGCCGCTCAATCCAAACATAAGGCCTAATTCGGATATTCTCACGCCCTATCGAAATGGGAGAGATATTGCTCAGACTAACCGGGATACATGGTT
>CAXTUM010000108.1:0-7823 GCA_964247205.1 uncultured Beijerinckiaceae bacterium | reverse complement strand
ACAGCCTGTCCATCGCGGGCGACCGCGCCAAGGTGAACGACGACGCCTTCGGAATCGCGGGGAACCGTGTCTGGGTACTGGACGGTGCGACCGGCCTTGGCGGCATATTCCTGCCGGGCCGCAGCGATGCGGCCTGGGTGGCGCGGACCGCCAACCGGCTGTTGCACACGCATCATGCCATCCGCGATTCCGACCAGCTCGTGCGCATCGTGATCGAAGGACTGGCGTCTGCCTTCGCAGCAGAAAAAACTGCGCAGCCCGAAGCGCGCTGGCAGTTGCCGTTCGCCTCGCTGCTGTTGCTGACCTTCGGCACAGACGAAGTGGAGGCCGTATGGCTGGGCGATTGCCGCGCCATTCTCGATATCGGCGGCAAGGTGGTGTCCTGCGGAGAGACGCCGGACGGTGAACAGCAGGAACGCGCCTGGGCGGCGGAACTCGGCGGCAAGCTGGGCGCGACAGCCATGTTGCGCTCGCCCGAGGTGGTCAAGGCGCTGCGCGACAGCCGCGACAACTACAACACCGGCAAGGGGCGGTGGGTGCTGGGGCTGGAGCCGAAAGCAGCCGAGCATATGGAGCGGGCGGTGTTTGCGCTGGACGGTCCGGTGACCGGACTTGCCATGAGCGACGGGTTCTCGGCGCTTGAGCTGAAATACAGGCGCTACACGATGGAAGCGCTGATCGCCGCGGCGCGGCCCAAAGGTCTCGCTGCGCTGGCCAGCGAGTTGCGGCACATCGAAGAGATCGAGGACCCTGACGGCGCCGCATTCCCCCGCTTTAAGCGCTCGGATGATGCGACGGCGGTGCTGTTCCGGGCGGGCTGATCGGGATAGGGTGCCCGCTCATCTCATGGGAGGATGATGCTATGGGAATGAAGCTGATTGCAGCCGCCGCCTTCGCTGTTCTTGCATCGCATGGAGCGGCAAAGGCCCAAACTGCACCGTCACCAGCCGAAACAACGGCCTATTCCGGCCTCTTCGGCGTCACGCAGAACGGAGCCCACAACGAAATCCGCCAGCTGCTGGTCAACGGACTTGACCCCAACGGACGCGACAGCAACGGTCGCACGCCCTATCTCGTGGCGGCATACCGGGGCGACATCGTCGCCATGGAAATCCTCGTCAGGGGCGGCTCGGATCCGCGCGCCAAGGACAAGCAGAACTACGATGCCATCACCATACTCGCCGTCGCCAACCGGCTGGAGGCGATGAAGGCCGCCATCACGCTTGGCGGAGACCCCAAGGCGATAACCAGCCCTTACCTTGGCACAGCGCTCATCGCAGCCGCGCATCTCGGCCATGCTGATGTGGTGAAGGCGCTGATCGATGCGGGTTCACCGCTCGATCACATCAACAATCTCGGCTGGACCGCATTGATCGAATCCATCGTGCTGGGCGACGGCGGGGCCAATCACCAGCGCTGTCTGCGCGATCTGCTGGCGGCTGGCGCGAGCCCCAATCTGGCGGACAGGAGCGGCGTCAGCCCGCTGAAGCTGGCGGAGGGACGGGGCTATGGCGCGATGGCGGAGATGATCCGGGCGCGGGGAGGGCGGTGATCACCGCACCCCGAACGCCGCCTTCACCCCGTCCAGCACGAACTGCACGGCCAGCGCCACGAGCACGATACCCAGCAGCCGGGTCAGCACGATATTGCCGGTGACGCCCAGCAGCTGCGATATGCGCTCCGCAAACAGGAACACCAGCCAGCAGAGTCCGCAGATGAAGGCGATGATGGCGATCAGCGCCGCCATCAATTGCGGATCACCGCGTGTCTGGCCTGCCAGCAGCATCGTGGCCGTGATGGCGCCCGGTCCCGCCATCAGCGGAATCGCCAGCGGGAAAGCCGCCACATTGCGAATATGATCCAGATCAATTGCGGTCTTGGCCACGTTGTTTTTCCGCTCGCTGCGCCGCTCGAACACCATCTCGAAAGCGATCCAGAACAGCAGCAATCCTCCCGCGATCCGGAAGGCGGGCAGGGTGATGCCCAGCAGCGTCAGCAGTTTCTGCCCCACCAGTGCGAAGAAGGCGAGCGCCAGCGTCGCGATGACCGTGGCGCGGATCGCCACCTGCCGCCGCTCGGCCCCCGTCATGCCCACGGTGAGCGCCAGAAACATGGGCGCAATGGCAGGCGGATCGATGGTGACGAGAAGTGTGGCGAAGGCGTTGGAGAGGAAGTCCATGATGCGAGGATGGCGATGCGGGCGGAGCTTGGCAAGCAAACTTCGCCGGTCTGATTTTCACCCTCCTAACTCCCTGATTTACAAATAGAATTATTCCCGGAAAAAAGCCTGATTCATTTGTCCCCCGGGCATGAATCAGATAGAGAGTTGCGATTGCCGCATATGTGGCGCGACTGATGGTTCAAGCGTGGCTGACAACGATAAAGATCTACCCGCAGCAGGTCCCGTGGACCCGAGCGATATCAAGCCCATTTCTCTGACAGACGAGATGAAGCGCAGCTATCTCGATTACGCCATGAGCGTGATCGTGAGCCGTGCGCTGCCCGACGCCCGCGACGGCCTGAAGCCCGTGCACCGCCGCATCCTCTATTCGATGCACGAGAACGGCTACACGCCGGACAAGCCCTACCGGAAATCCGCCCGCGTTGTCGGCGATGTCATCGGTAAATACCATCCGCACGGCGACCAGTCGATCTATGATGCGCTGGCCCGCATGGCCCAGAGCTTCTCGCTGCGCCTCATGCTGATCGACGGGCAGGGCAACTTCGGTTCGGTCGACGGTGATCCTCCGGCGGCGATGCGCTACACCGAGGTGCGCCTGGCGAAATCCGCCATGGCCCTGCTGGAGGATATCGACGAAGATACCGTCGATTTTCAGGAGAACTACGACAACACCGAGGAAGAGCCGACGGTTCTGCCCGCGCGCTTCCCAAACCTGCTGGCCAATGGCGCTGGCGGCATCGCAGTCGGCATGGCGACGAACATCCCGCCGCACAATCTGGGTGAGTTGATCGACGGCTGCCTGGCGCTGCTGAACGACCCGTCCATCGGCTTTGAAGAACTGATCCAGCTGATCCCCGGTCCGGATTTCCCGACCGGCGGGTTGATTCTCGGGCGCGGCGGCATCCGCTCGGCCTATTCCACCGGGCGCGGTTCGGTGATCATGCGCGCGCGTGCGCATTTCGAGAGCCTGCGCAAGGACCGGGAAGCCGTCATCATCACCGAGATCCCGTATCAGGTGAACAAGAACAACCTGCTGGAGCGCATCGGCGAACTGGTCCGCGAGAAAAAACTCGAGGGCATCTCCGACATGCGTGACGAGTCCGACCGCGACGGCATGCGCATTGTCATTGAATTGAAGCGCGACGCCGTGGGCGATGTGGTGCTCAACCAGCTCTACCGCTACACATCACTGCAATCCTCGTTCGGCTGCAATTTCGTGGCGCTGAACGGCGGCCGCCCGGAGATCATGAATCTCAAGGACCTGTTGCAGGCCTTTCTTGATTTCCGCGAGGTCGTGGTGTCGCGCCGCACCAAGTTCCGGCTCGCCAAGGCCCGCGCCCGCGCCCACGAACTGGTCGGCCTTGCCATTGCTGTCACCAACATCGACGAGGTGATCCGCCTGATCCGCGCCTCCGCCGATGCGGCGTCCGCTCGTGAAGCCCTGATGACCCGCGACTGGCCCGCGCAAGACGTCGCGCCTTTGCTTGCGCTGATCGATGACCCGATCTGGCGCATCAAGGAGGACGGCACCTACCGCATGTCCGAATTGCAGGCCCGCGCCATTCTCGATCTGCGTCTGCAGCGCCTGACTGCGCTGGGCCGCGATGAAATTGGCGAAGAGCTGCAGAAGATCGCCGACCAGATCAAGGATTTCCTCGACATCCTGGGGTCGCGCCTGCGCGTGCAGAACATCATTCGCGATGAACTGTCGTCGGCCCGCGATTCCTTCTCCACGCCGCGCAAGACCGAGATCACCGATTCCGATGCGGATATGGAGGACGAGGACCTCATCCAGCGCGAGGATATGGTCGTCACCGTGAGCCACGCCGGTTATGTCAAGCGCGTGCCGCTGTCGATGTACCGGGCGCAGCGCCGCGGCGGCAAGGGCCGCTCCGGCATGAGCACCAAGGACGAGGATTTCGTCACGCGGCTGTTTGTTGCCAACACGCATACCATGATGCTTTTCTTCTCGTCCGTCGGGCAGGTCTACAAGATGAAGGTCTGGCGCCTGCCGGAGGCTGCCCCCAATGCGCGCGGCAAAGCGCTGGTCAACATGCTGCCGCTGGATCCCGGTGAGCGCATCACAACGATCCTGCCGCTGCCGGATGACGAGGCGCTGTGGGAAACACAGGATGTCATGTTCGCGACATCGACCGGCGGCATCCGGCGCAACAAGCTTTCGGATTGCGTGCCGCGCACCTCACTGGGCAAGCGCGTCATGGAATTCGACGATGAGACCCAGACGATCATTGATGTTGCCCTCGCATCTGAACAGGAAGATGTGCTCCTGACCACGGCTCAGGGCCAGTGCATCCGCTTCCCGGTGGAGGACATCCGCGTCTTTGGCGGGGGAGGCTCCACCGGCACCTCGACCGGCGTGCGCGGCATTCTGCTGGCGGCGCGCGACAAGGTCATCTCGATGGCTATCCTCAACCACTTCGATGCCATCTCCGACGAGCGCATCGCCTATCTCAAGATGCGCCGGGCTATTGCCGGTGAGGCTGACACCGGTGCTGCGGAGAATGCTGTTCCGGATGAAGGCGAAGAGGCATCTGCCAGCGCCACCATCTCGCAGGAGCGCTATGCGCAGATGTCGGCCATCGAGCAGGAAGTGCTCACGTTGTCGGTCAATGGCTACGGCAAGCGCACGTCCAGCTTCGAGTACCGGATCACCAACCGCGGCGGCAAGGGCATCACCGCCATGGCCGTCAACGACCGCAACGGCGAATTGATCGCCTCGTTCCCGGTGGATGATGCCGACCAGATCATGCTGGTGACGGATGCAGGCCAACTCATCCGCTGCCCCGTCCATCAGATCCGCGTGGCCGGCCGTTCGACGCAGGGCGTGATCGTCTTCGATACGCACGAGACGGAGAAGGTTGTCTCGGTCGAGCGCATCAGCGAGCCGGACGAGGTAGAGGGTGATATCTCAGGTGAAACAGAGGCAGGCGGGGAGGAGTGATCCTCCCTCCGTTGCGAAGTTCCCTCATTTTTCCTGAAGCTTAACCGATTTTCGCCATCTATTTCGTTCTGCGGAACAGTCTATCCTTCTTTCACCGGCGCAAGGTGCTGCCGGGCGAAGGAGGTGAACCACCCTGAAAATCAAGAACTGGACTGAACTTGTTAGGCTCGCGTCCTCAGTCATCCGGCTGCTGCGCGAAGCTCTACAGCTCTTCAAGGGCTGAAAAAGCGGAGGCCCGGCGCTACAACGCCGGGCCTCTACCGAATTTGGGAACCACCTGAGGTTCTGGAATGCCTTGTTAAGCAAACTTTCTATAGCTGAAACCAGACACAATTTCCAGCCCTTTTCGCCAGTGCGCCGATTTCACCCGCTGACATCTCCCGCCATCTCCGCTACAGCCACATCCAATACCGCAGAGGGCCTAAAGTCCTGCCTGCGGCGATGGCTATTTTGCCCGCTCTCGAGGTGAACCATGTCCGGACTGCAGCGTTCCACCGTGGATCTCGATCCGCGCCGCAAGAAGATCCTCTTTCGCGCCTGGCATCGCGGCATGCGGGAGATGGACCTGATCATGGGGCGCTTTGCGGAACAACGGCTGGACGGGATGACCGACGGCGAGCTCGACACCTTCGAGCTGCTCATCGAAGCGCCGGACCGTGATCTGCTGGCCTGGATCACGGAGCGAGAGGCCACCCCGGTGAATTACAATACCGATGTGTTCAAGGCGCTGAAGGCGTTTCACAGCCACGACAAGCCGGTGCATGTGTGACTTTCCCTTCTCCCGCTTGCGGGAGAAGGTGGATCGCGCAGCGAGACGGATGAGGGCTGTGCCGCCCTCGACATTTCTCCCTCATCCGCCCCTTTGGGGCACCTTCTCCCGTCAATGGGAGAAGGAAGGTTACTGAACAGATGCTCATCTCGCCGCTCCTCCTCCAGTCCAAAATACCCTTCACCATCGCGGAAGTCGCGGACGGCACCGAAGCACTGGCTGCCGCGGAGGTTGCCCGCGCCCTGTTCAAGTCAGGCGCTGATGTCCCCGCGCTTGCGCTGATCGTGGTGCGCGATGCCGTCCGCGCACAGGCGCTGGAGCAGGCCTTCAGCTTCTTCGCACCCGAGATGGAGCTGTTCTCTTTCCCGGCCTGGGATTGCCAGCCCTATGACCGGGCGTCGCCCAATGCCTCCGTTCTGGCGCGGCGCATGGGCACGCTGTCGCGCCTCGTGCGCTCTCGCGGCGGCGAGCGGCCACGGGTCGTGATCACAACGGCGAATGCGCTGGTGCAGCGCGTGCCGCCGGTCGGCTGGGTTTCGGCCCAGGCGCTGGCCGCAGCTCCCGGCAACGCGCTCGACATGGAGGACCTGACGCGCTGGCTGGAGCACAACGGCTTCATGCGCGCCGCCACCGTGCGCGATGCCGGTGAATATGCCATCCGTGGCGGCATCATCGATCTCTATGCGCCCGGCCTGCTCGGCCCCATCCGGCTCGATTTCTTCGGCGATACGCTTGAAACAATCCGGCAGTTCGACCCTGAAACGCAGCGCAGCACAGGTACGCTGTCGATGCTGGAGCTGATCCCCACCTCTGAATTCCAGATGACGAGCGAGGCCATCCGCCGCTTCCGCCAGGGCTATGTTTCGGCCTTCGGTGCGGCAACCAAGGGCGACATGCTGTACGAGGCGATCAGCGAGGGCCGCCGTTACCCCGGCGTGGAGCACTGGACGCCGCTGTTCCACGACCGGATGAGCCGCCTGACGGATTATCTGCCCGGCGCTGCCATCATCCTCGACCATATGGCGCTCGATGCGGCGAAGGAGCGGCTGGGGCAGGCCAATGATTATTTCCAGAACCGCAAGAGCGGTCTGGAAGCGATTGCACCCGGTGCCGCGCCCTACAAGCCGCTTGCGCCCGAGACATTGTACTGGACGGCGGATGAGCTTGGCGCGCTGTCCGGTGCTCCGGGCGTTGTCACCCTCACCCCCTTCGCCGTGCCCGACGGCGGCTCCACCAAGGTGCTCAGCCTAGGCGCACGCAAGGGCCGCATTTTCGCGCTGGAGCGCGCGGATGAGAACGCCAATGTCTTCGATGCGGCCGTCAGCCATGTCCGCGCCCTGCAGAAAGCGGGCAAGCGCGTGGTGCTCGCGGCGTGGACCGATGGCTCGCGTGACCGTCTCGGCGGTGTCATGGCGGACCATGGGCTAATGCAGGCGAAGACCATCGCCTCGCTCGCCTCCGCCCGCAACCTCGCGGCGAACGAGGTGGGCCTCACGGTGCTGCCGCTGGAATCCGGCTTCGAGCTGGATGACCTCGCAGTGCTCTCCGAGCAGGATATCCTGGGCGAGCGCATGGTGCGGGGACGCGCGCCCTCCAAGCGCGCCAAGGATTTCATCGCCGAAGCCTCCAGCCTGTCAGTCAATGATGTGGTGGTCCACGTCGATCACGGCATCGGCCGCTTCATTGGGCTGCGCACGGTCACTGCGCTCGGCTCGCCGCATGATTGCGTGGAACTGCACTATGCCAATGGCGACAAGCTGTTTCTGCCAGTCGAGAACATCGAACTGCTCTCGCGCTACGGTGGCGAGGACACCGAGGTGCAGCTGGATCGTCTGGGCGGCGGTGGCTGGCAGGCGCGCAAGGCCAAGCTGAAGAAGCGCATTCTCGAAATGGCGAAGCAGCTGATCAAG
>CAXTUM010000107.1:0-7828 GCA_964247205.1 uncultured Beijerinckiaceae bacterium | reverse complement strand
GGCGCGAGAAAATCAGGTCCAGCACAGGCATGTTATAAACGAAGGAGCGCCCGAAATCGCCGCGCACCAATCGTCCAAGGAAATCAAGATACTGCTTCCACAAGGGCTGATCGAGTCCGTAGGCCTTGATCGTCTGTTCACGGATCAATTGCGTTACATCGGGCGAGATCAGCACATCGATGGGATTGCCGACCGCATACACGCCGGTGAACACCAGTGCCGATATCACCAGCATGACAACGAAGGCCTGCAGCACGCGCTGGATGAAGAAGCCTAGCATGGGCGCATCATGCCCAGCCGTCCGCGATCACGGCGCGTGTCTCGGCAATGGCTGTGGACCAGATCGCCAGCATGTCCTCGTCGGAACGTTGATACAGCCCGCCATAATTCCCATCGCCGAGCATGGCTTTCTTGGCGCCCGGATCAAGCTGCTGAAAGCGGGCGAGATCGAGCATCGGCTTCTGCGTGGCGGGCATGGCGATGTTGCCCAGCCGTGTCCACGGGAAGTTTTCCATCCACGAGGCATGGCTGGCCACCGGATCGATGGCCTGCACATGCGCCATGGTCTTCGGCGCACTCCACCAGTTGTGCCACTTCACCTGAATGCCGCGGTTGCGGTCGAGCCATTCCAGCACAGCCCCGTGCGCAGGAGAATTGCCGCCGTGGCCATTGACGATGGTTATCCTGCGGAAGCCCGACCGCACCATGCCATCAAGGACATCGGTGATGATGGCGCACAGCGTCGAAAGCCGCAGCGTCACCGTGCCGGGATACTCGACGAAGCTTGGAGTCAATCCATAGTTGATCACCGGAAAGACCGGAATGTTCAGCCCGGCAACTGCATCGAGCGCCACGCGTTCGGCCAGGATGGCATCGACGCAGAGGCTGAGATGCGCATGCTGCTCGGTTGATCCCACCGGCAAGACAGCGCGCTGATCAGATTTGGCGTGCGCCTCGACCTGCATCCAGTTCATGTCGGCAATGCGCATGGGCGTCAGTCTCCGTCGCTCTGGTCTGCGGGGTCCGCATCGCCGTTGAACATGGCCAGCACGACCTTGGCCATCAGCGCCGACAGTGTTTCGCGCTCCACAAGGCTGAGGGGGGCCAGCATCTCCTCCTCCAGCGCCACAAACCGGGGCAGCGCTTCGTCGAAAACAGCGCGCCCCGCCATGGAGAGCGACAGAAACTGCTGGCGGCGGTCCACCCGGTCTGTCCGGCGCAGCACCAGCCCCAGCTTGACCAGCCGGTTGACGGCGCGGCTCAGCGTATTCTTGGGGAAGGCGGTGGACGATGCGATTTCGCTGGCCGTGATACCATCCTGCAGGGCGAGGCTATAGATCACCACGAACTCGATCCGGGCCAACCCGAAGCGCTCCAGAACCCAGCCATAGAGCGGCTGGTTGTAGCGCAGCGCCAGATAGTTGAAGCGGGCGGAAAAGCCGCAGGGATTTTTCCACAGGCGCGCGTGGGTGAAGGTGTCCAGCCTGTCGCGCGCCAGCAATTCCGCGCCAATGCCCACATCCAGTGCGCCGGGCAGATTGATGTCAAAGTTGTCTCTGGGCAGTTCCATTGTGAACCTTATTATTCCTGACGACGAGTATAGCTGCAAAAATTAGTTCCACAAGGAATTGACTGTCACTGAAGTTGGGCTTTCAATAGGGCTTCTGCCTGTGCCGCGACGGCAACGGGCTGCCAGCACCGGGAGGCTTTCATGCGCTTGTTTGCCCATTCGTCACGACACCCTGTTCTGTATGCCACGGCACTGGCCGGATCTCTGGCCTTCTTGCTGGCGTCTCCGGCTTCGGCCCAGACGCTGACCATCGGCGTGCGCGGCGGACCTGATTCCATCGATCCGCATTTCACCGCCAGCGGCACCCATGCCGAGGCGCTCAAGCATGTGTTCGATACGCTCACATGGTCGGGCGACGGGCTGGAGGTGGAGCCACGGCTGGCGGAAAGCTGGAAGCTGATCAACGACACGACCTGGGAATTCAAGCTGCGCAAAGGCGTGAAATTCCATGATGGCTCTGATTTCACTGCCGAGGACGTGAAGTTCTCGATCGAGCGCATTCCCACCGTGTCAGGCCCCAATCCGACCACGATCTATGTGCGTCGTGTGAAAGAAACCAAGGTGATTGATGCGCACACGCTGCACATCATCACGGACGGCCCGGCACCGATCCTGCCCTATGATTTCATCCGCCTGTTCATTGTCTCGTCGAAAGCGGCGGCTGGCCTGACGAAGGAAAGCGCCAACGAGGCGTTCAATTCGGGCAAAGCCGCGATTGGAACGGGTCCCTACAAGTATGTCTCGTGGCAGCCCAAGGGTGATCTCGTCGTCGACCGCTTTGACGGATTCTGGGGCCCCAAGGAGCCATGGGCGCGCCATGTTCGCAAGGAAATCGCCAATGATGCGGCGCGCGTGGCGCAGCTGAAGGCGGGCCAGCTTGATCTGATCACCCGTGTTCCCGCGACCGACGTTGACTCGCTCAAGCGCGATCCCAAGCTGACGGTGCAGACCATCGGCACTGTCTATGTCTTCAACGTCGAGCTCGACATGCGCGAGAAGGCGGTGAACACTACGGCGAAGGACGGATCGGCCTTGCCAGCCAACCCGTTCCGCGACCTGCGGGTGCGGCAGGCCATCGATCTGGCCATCGACCGCAAGGCTTTGGCCGAGGTGGCGATGGAGGGGCTGGGCGTGCCGGTCAACCAGATGGTGACACCGTCAATCTTCGGCTTCAACAAGGCATTGCCACCACGTCCCTATGATCCGGCTGCTGCCCGCAAGCTGCTGGCTGATGCAGGTTATCCCAACGGCTTCAAGACGCAGTTTTCGTTCACGCAGGACCGTCTGCCCGGCGACCGTCAGGTCGGCACCGGCATTGCGCAGATGCTGGCCGGCATCGGCATTGATGTGCAGGCCAATGCGCAGCCCGCAGCCGTGTTCTTTCCGGCCCGCACGCGCGCCGAATATTCCTTCTCCATGTCGGGCTGGGGCACGCTGACGGGTGAGTCGCATTACACCCTGTCATCACTGGCCCATTCCAATGACAAGGAGCGCCGCATGGGGGCTTTCAACGTGCTGGGCTACAACAACCCTGTCATGGACAAGCTGTTGCAGGATGCCGCCGTCGAACTGGATGAAGGCAAGCGCCGCAAATACCTGGAAGATGCCAACGCCCTGCTCGATACCGACAAGCAGCGCCTGCCCATCGTCGCCGTCGGCTCTGCCTGGGCCATGCAGAAGGACAAGGTGACGATCAAGGCGCGCGTCGATGAGGACACGCTTGCAATGAACATCAAGCCTGCGAAGTGACTGAAAAACCGATCCTGATCTGGGGTGCAGGCGCCATAGGCGGCACGCTCGGGGCTTACTGGGCGCGGGCAGGCCTGCCCGTGCTGATGGTCGATATCGTGGCCGACCACGTCCAGGCCTGCCGCACACGCGGCTTGAAGATCAGCGGGCCGGTTGAGGAGCTGACGCAGGTCATCCCGTCGGTCACGCCGCAGGAGCTTCACGGCCATTTCGATGTCATCGTGCTGGCCGTCAAAGCGCAGGCGACGGAGGAGGCACTGGCTCAACTTGCGCCGCATCTGTCGGCCGGCGGTTATGTGCTGTCGGCTCAGAACGGGCTCAACGAAATCGCTATCGCCAAGGCTGTAGGTGCTGAACGCACCATGGGCTGCTTCGTCAATTTCGGCGCGGACTGGCTGGCACCGGGCGAAATCCTGTTCGGCAACCGGGCAGCTGTCGTGGTCGGCGAAATCGACGGCACGATCCGTGACCGCACCCGCCTGATGCACGAACGTCTGCGTCTGTTCGAGCCAAACGCCGTGTTGACCGATAATATCTGGGGCTATCTCTGGGGCAAGCTCGCCTATGGGGCGATGCTGTTTGCTACGGCGCTGACCGCGGATTCGATGACAGCCAATTTCGACGACCCGCGGCGCTTCGTGGTCTTTGACCGTCTGGCCCGCGAGGTCATTGCCGTCGCTGCCGCGCGCGGGGTCACACCCGTCGGGTTCAACGGGTTCGATCCGGCCTGCTTTGCGCCGGATGCATCTGTCGAAGGCGCCCGCGCATCTATCGCGGCACTGGCGGAGTTCAACCGCCACACGGCCAAGACGCATTCAGGCATCTACCGTGATCTCGCCGTGCGCAAGCGCCGCACCGAGGTCGATCCGCAGATCGGCGTGATTGCCGGTCTGGGCGCGGAAGCCGGTATCCAGACACCCGGCATCCGGCATCTCGTAGCACTCATCCATGCCATCGAGGACAGTGAGCGGCCAATGGCTTTCGAGACATTCGCGAGCCTCATCACGACATGCGAGGCATCCAATCATGCGCATCCGTTTTGATGGCAAAATCGTACTGGTCACCGGAGCTGCGCAGGGCATCGGACAGGCTGCAGCAATCGCCCTTGGGCAAGCGGGAGCCACCGTTCATGTCTCCGATCTGGATCAGGAACGTGTCACGGACTTCGCCTACGCCACAGGATTTATCCCGCATGTCGCCGATATAAGCGGCAGGAAGACATGCCACGAACTCGTTTCTGCCGTGGCGGCTGGAACCGGCTCTCTCGACATCCTCGTCAATGCGGCAGGCGGCGTGCGCGGGCAGACCGGCGGGCCAGTGGAGAGTGTGACGGAAGAGAAATGGCGCGCTATCTTCGCGGCCAATGTCGATGGGGCCTTCTGGCTGTCACAGGCTGCGTCTGTCCCGATGCAGGCGCGAGGACAGGGCCGCATCATCAATATTGCCTCAGGTGCTGGTCTCAGGCCAAGCCTGACAGGCATCCAGGCCTATACGGCAGCCAAGCATGCTCTGGTGGGGCTGACGAAACAGCTGAGCCAGGATCTCGGACCTTTCGGCATTACCTGCAATGCTGTCGCACCGGGTTTTGTGCGCTCGAACCCGGCGACCGAGCGGCAATGGCAATCCTACGGCGAGGAAGGCCAGGCCAGGCTTATGGCCAGCATCCACACGCGGAGGCTGGGCACAGCAGAAGACATCGCCAATGCCGTGCTGTTTTTCGCCAGCGAGCAAGCAAGCTGGATCAGCGGGCAAATCCTGTCCGTGGATGGAGGGCGCTCGTGAGTCGCAGAAGGAAGATTATGGAACTACTGCGTTTAGAAGGCTCAGCCCTTCGCATAGTGCTCGCGATACCAGATCACGAAGTTTTCCACGCCCTCCGAGACCGGAGTTGATGGCCTGTATCCCGTGAGACGCTCCAGGAGATCCGCTGAAGCGAAGGTGGCCGGGACATCGCCTTTCTGCATGTCCATGTAGTTCTTCTTGACCGGGATGCCGAGACAGCGCTCGATCTCGTCGATGAAATCCATCAGTTTCACGGACGTGCCGCCCGCAATGTTGACAACCCGGTAGGGAGCAACACCGGACAAAGAATCGTGGTCGCCGATGGGGGAATTGATCACTGGCGGATGATCGACAAGCCGCATGATGGCTTCCACGAGGTCATCAATATAGGTGAAGTCCCGCTGCATCTGCCCATGGCCATAAACATCGATGGGTTCACCGGCGAGAGTCGCCTTGACGAATTTGAACAGTGCCATATCCGGCCTGCCCCAGGGACCATAGACCGTGAAGAAGCGGAAAGCGGTGGTCGGAATGCCCCAGAGATGGGCATAGGAATGCGCCATGTCCTCCGTCGCCTTCTTGGTGGCGGCATAGAAGGTCAGGGGATGGTCCGTGC
Source organism: uncultured Beijerinckiaceae bacterium (assembly GCA_964247205.1). Lineage (GTDB taxonomy): Bacteria > Pseudomonadota > Alphaproteobacteria > Rhizobiales > Beijerinckiaceae > JADCCX01. The sequence continues at coordinate 2,111 of CAXTUM010000107.1, read as the reverse complement.
GGTCGGTCTCACGGAACGGCATGATTGTATTCCCGCCATAGACGGAACTCGTTGACGCCATGAGAAAATGCGCAGGCTGAAGCACCCGGACGGTTTCCATGAGATTGAAGGTGCCGATCAGATTGGCCTCCAGGTAGGTCCGCGGAGATTCAAGGCTGTAGCGGACACCGGCCTGCGCCGCGAGATGAATGACCACATCAGGCTTTGCGGCCTCGACCACCCGGTTGAGCTGTTCAGAGTCTTCCAGCATAAACGCATGGTGCTGGAAGAGATTGGACTTCTGGAGAAGAGCCACGCGGGCCTGCTTGAGCCTGATATCATAATATGTCGTCATGCCGTCGATGCCGGTGACGGAATGGCCCTCGGCAATCAATCGCCGGGCGACGTGAAACCCGATGAAGCCAGCTGTTCCAGTGACTAAAAAACGCATTGTGTTCTCTTTTTTGCGCTTGGACTGCAACTATGAACGCAGTGGTGTGTCAATCCTGAAGCAGTCAGCAGAGAGTCTTGATTGGTTGACCTTGCTCGGCATGCAGCACCATCAATTCGATGCGAGGGAGCTGCATGCCTATTTTATGGGCAAGTGGATAATTGAGGCACACATAAACGATTGCTCAGCATTGATATGCCCTTAAAATAGGCATTATTGTTTCTGGTTACGTGCAAATGGCTAAGAAATGACCTGTATCGCGGCGATATTCACTCACAAGTATGGAATCTCGTACGATTCACAGATCGCAAACGGTGAATCCTTGATGAATCGCCATCCTATCAGTGCCGGGTCACGATAGCCGTGTTTTGGCACAAGGTTTGCTCTCATTTGGCCTGATCTCCTGAGCAAGGAGACAGGGCGTCAAACAAATCAGGAGTGAAACCTATGACAATGACGAGGCGTGGAGTTTTGGGTGCGGCGCTGGGTGGCGCCACTGCATTGGCGGGCGGTATCCGCCCGAGCTTCGCGCAGGGCGCGCCGATCAAGGTCGGCATCCTGCATTCGCTCTCCGGCACGATGGCGATTTCCGAGACAACCCTGAAGGACGTGATGCTGATGCTCATCGAGCAGCAGAACGCCAAGGGCGGTCTGCTCGGCCGCAAGCTGGAAGCAGTTGTGGTCGATCCGGCTTCGAACTGGCCGCTGTTTGCCGAGAAGGCGCGCGAACTTATCTCGAAGGAAAAGGTTTCGGCCACCTTCGGCTGCTGGACGTCCGTGTCGCGCAAGTCGGTTCTGCCGGTGTTCAAAGAGCTCAACAACATTCTCTTCTACCCCGTGCAATACGAGGGTGAAGAGTCAGAGCGCAACGTGTTCTACACGGGTGCAGCCCCCAACCAGCAAGCGATCCCGGCTGTGGATTATCTGATGTCCAAGGACGGCGGCGAAGCCAAGCGATGGGTTCTGGCCGGTACGGACTATGTCTATCCACGCACGACCAACAAGATTCTGGAGGCCTACCTGCTCTCGAAGGGCGTGGCCCCCGCCGACATCATGATCAACTACACGCCGTTCGGTCATTCCGACTGGCAGACCATTGTCTCCAATATCAAGACGTTCGGCTCGGCCGGCAAAAAGACAGCCGTTGTCTCCACCATCAACGGCGACGCCAACGTGCCGTTCTACAAGGAACTCGGCAACCAGGGCATCAAGGCGACCGACATCCCGGTCGTGGCCTTCTCCGTCGGTGAGGAAGAACTTGCCGGTATCGACACCAAGCCGCTCGTCGGCCACCTTGCGGCGTGGAACTACTTTCAGTCCGTCAAGGACCCTGCGAACGACGCGTTCATCAAGGCCTGGAAGGCTTACAAGAAGAATGACAAGGCCGTCACAAACGACCCGATGGAAGCCCATGTCATCGGCTTCAACATGTGGGTCAAGGCGGTCGAGAAGGCTGGTACCGTGGATGTGGACAAGGTGATTGACACCCTGCCTGGCATCACGTCGCCGAACCTGACCGGCGGTGTCTCGACCATGCTGCCGAACCACCACATCACCAAGCCCGTGCTGATCGGCGAAATCCGCGCCGATGGCCAGATCGATACGGTCTGGAAGACAGCGGGTCTCGTGGCTGGCGATGCCTGGTCGAAAAATCTTGATGCGTCCAAGGACCTCATCGGTG
>CAXTUM010000106.1:0-7875 GCA_964247205.1 uncultured Beijerinckiaceae bacterium | reverse complement strand
GCATATCGCGAGGATCGGCAGGCCCGAATCGAACACGGCCTGCGGGGCGCGGGGGCTGCCTTTTTCGGTGACGGAAGCAGGGCCGCCGGAGAGGATCACGGCCTGCGGCTTCAGCTTGTCGAAAGCGGCTTCCGCTGACTGGAACGGGTGGATCTCGCAGTAGACCCCCGTCTCGCGGATGCGCCGCGCGATGAGCTGCGTGACCTGCGAGCCGAAATCGATGATGAGAACGGATGTATGCTGGGGAGTGCTCATGGGAGCCGTTTAGTGCGGATGGCGGGTGTGGGCAATGGTTTGCTATGGCAACCTTGTGCGTGCTTCGAGACGCGCTTCGGCGCTCCTCAGCATGAGGAGTCTGGGAGTGATATCGGACGTCGCGCAACACTTCACGATCCTCATGCTGAGGAGCCGCATTGGCAGCGCCTCGAAGCACGCACAATGCTGATGCAATCGCTCCCGTGACGGCATAAAGAAAACCGTCCATGCACAAAGAGCCCCCCATGTTCGATCCCTTCTCCGCCCCCTATCCCCGTGACCTCACCGGCTACGGCCGCGCGACTTCAGACCCTAAATGGCCGGGCAAAGCGCGAATCGCCGTGCAGTTCGTGATCAATTACGAAGAAGGCGGCGAGAACTGCCTGTTGCATGGCGACAAGGCGTCGGAGGCGTTCCTGTCGGAAATCGTCGGCGCAGCGCCCTGGCCCGGCCAGCGCAACATGAACATGGAATCGATCTACGAATACGGCGCGCGGGCCGGATTCTTCCGGCTCTGGCGCATGTTCACCGAACGCAAGATGCCGGTGACGGTCTACGGCGTGGCGACGGCCATGCAGCGCTCGCCGGAGCAGGTTGCGGCAATGAAGGAAGCGAAATGGGAAATCGCGACCCATGGGCTCAAGTGGATCGACTACAAGGATTTCAGCTATGAGGATGAGAAGAAGCATATCGTCGAGGCAATCCGCCTGCATACCGAGGTGACGGGCTCGCGTCCGCTAGGCTTTTACCAGGGCCGGTGTTCGGACCACACGCTGAAGATCGTGCTGGAGGAGGGCGGATTTGCGTATTCCGCCGACAGCTATGCCGACGACCTGCCGTATTACATCAAGGGGCCGAAAGGGCCGCACATGATCGTGCCCTACACGCTGGACGCCAACGACATGCGCTTCGCCACGCCGCAGGGCTTCAACGCGGGTGAACAGTTCTTCAACTATCTCAAGGACTCATTCGATGTGCTCTATGCCGAGGGAAAGGAGGGGCAGGCGAAAATGCTATCGGTCGGCCTGCATTGCCGCCTTGTCGGGCGTCCGGGGCGGGCGAAAGCGCTGGCGAAGTTCATGGATTATGTGCTGAAGCACGACAGGGTCTGGGTCGCGACACGGCTTGATATCGCGCGGCACTGGCGGAAAGTTCATCCGCCGGCCTCATCCTGAGCCTGTCGAAGGATGATTCGCCTTCCTCTCCTTGCCCTCACCATGGGCGAACCCGCCGGCATTGGCGGCGAGATCACGCTGAAAGCGTGGGAAAAGCTGCGAGAGTCCGGCCCGGCCTTCGTTGCGCTGGATGACCCGGCACGGCTGGATGATATCGCTGCGCTGCTGAAATGGCGGATTCCCATCCATCCCGTGCGTGACATGGCGGAAGGGGCGGCGGTTTTTCATCAGGCGCTGCCGGTCTTGCCGATGCATCTGGGCAAGCCTGCCGTTCCGGGCAAGCCCGATCCGGTTCATGCGCCAGCCGTGATAGCGTCAATCGAGCGGGCTGTTGCCCTGACCCGCGCGGGTGATGCCTCCGGCATCGTCACCAATCCGATCCAGAAATCGAACCTCACGGCGGCAGGATTCCGGTTTCCGGGACACACCGAATTTCTGGAGCATCTCGCGGGTGATGGCTCGAAGGCGCAGATGATGCTGGCCGGGCGCGGGTTGCGCGTCGTTCTGGTGACAATCCACGAACCTATCGTGCAGGCGATATCGCAGCTCACGACGGAAATGATCATTGATGCTGGTCTGCGAGCGGCGGCATCGTTGAAATACGATCTTGGCATCAGGAACCCGCGCATCGCGGTGGCGGGCCTCAATCCCCATGCGGGAGAGGATGGCACTATCGGCAGTGAGGACATCCGGATCGTCGCACCCGCAGTGACCGCATTGCAGAAAGCCGGCATCCGCGCTTTCGGCCCATTGCCGCCCGATACGATGTTCACGAGCCGCGCTCGCAAGGGTTACGACGTGGCGCTCTGTCTCTATCACGATCAGGGGCTGATTCCCTTGAAGACACTGGACATGATGGGCGGCGTCAACGTGACGCTGGGTCTGCCCTTTGTGCGGACATCACCGGACCATGGCACCGCGCTTGATATTGCTGGTAAGGGATTGGCAGAAGCGTCGAGCCTCATTGCTGCCATTCGCATGGGAGCGAAACTGGCTGCGCACCGCACGAAACGGAAAGCTTGAGTGATGAATCACCTGCGTCTTGGCATCAACGTCGATCACGTCGCCACCGTCCGCAATGCGCGGGGCGGGACGCATCCTGATCCGGTGCTGGCAGCACTTGCAGCCATTGAGGCCGGGGCGGACGGCATCACCGTGCATCTGCGCGAGGACCGCCGCCATATCATCGACAGTGATCTCACCCGGCTGAAAAAGCTGCTGAAGGCCCCGATCAATCTCGAAATGGCGGCAACGGAGGAAATGCTCGGCATCGCGCTGAAGCTCAAGCCGCATGCCATCTGCCTAGTGCCAGAAAAGCGCACCGAGGTGACGACCGAAGGCGGGCTGGATGTGGCCTCGAAGATCAGAAAGCTGACGACCTATGTGGGACAACTGGCGAAGAAAGGCATGCGTGTCTCGATGTTCATTGATGCGGATATCAAACAGCTTGAAGCGTCAAAAGCCGTCGGCGCGGCAGTAGTGGAACTGCATACCGGCGCCTATGCCCATGCCAAGGGCGCTGCGCGCAAGGCCGAGCTGAAGCGCTTGCAGCAGGCGGCGAATGCTGCGGTTGCGCTGGGCCTCGAGTGCCACGCCGGTCATGGGCTGACCTACGGCAATGTCGGACCGGTCGCCGCGATTCCGGAGGTCATGGAACTGAATATCGGCCATTTCCTGATGGGAGAGGCGTTGTTCGTCGGTCTGGCCGAAAGCATCCGCGAGATGCGCCGCCGGATGGATATGGCGCGGGCTGGGTGATGACAGTCTCAAATCCCCAGACCCGCCTGCCGGGAATCGACGTTCTGCGCGGCATTGCCGTCGGGGCGATGATCATCTTCCACTTTGCCTGGGATTTGCGATTTTTCGGCTTCATCGAGACCAACATCAGCCAGCATCCGCTCTGGGCGAATTTCGCGCGCGCCATTGCAGGCTCGTTCCTGATCCTGTCGGGCATCAGCCTCGTGCTGCTTACGCGCGATGGTTTCGACAGGGACAGGTTCCTGAAGCGCCTCGGCATCATCGGCGGGGCGGCGCTGCTGGTGACAGTCGTCACCTTTTTCTCGATGCCAAAATCCTTTATTTTCTTCGGCATCCTGCATTGCATCGCGCTGTCCAGCGTTCTGGCGCTGCCGTTCCTGCGGTTGCCGGTTATGGTGACAGCGGGCGTGGCAGTCGCAGTCTTCACGCTGCCCCTGGGGTTTGCACATCCGTTTTTTGATACGCCATGGCTGCAATGGACGGGACTGGGCACGATTTTGCCTGTGACCAATGATTATGTACCGGTGTTTCCGTGGTTCGCTCTGGCGCTGGCGGGTGTGGTGATCGGCAAATGGATTGTCCATTCGCCGCCGGTCTGGTTGCAAAGTCAGCCTGAGGGCGCACTGGCTTTCACAGCCAAGGCCGGGCGTTTGAGCTTGCCGATCTATCTGCTGCACCAGCCCGTGCTGATGGCGCTGATCGGTGCGGCGTCGCTGGCGATGCCGTCTACGGGACCGGACAAGATCACGCTCGAATTCCGCGAGGCCTGTCAGGCAAGCTGCGTCAAGGCGGGCGAAACAGCCGAGCTCTGCGCGCGCTACTGCACCTGTTCGGAAGGCGATATCCGCAAAGCAGAATTGTGGACGCCGCTGCTGCGCAACAATCTCACCGCAAGGCAGCAGCAGCAGGTGACGGCGATCACGGAGCAGTGTCAGGCGAAGGCGCGATAACAGCCCTGCGGCTGGATGAATTGCGCTTGGACGCTTCAATGCCTATGACACCCCCATGAAATTCCTCGATCAAGCCAAAATCTTTGTTCAGTCCGGCGCAGGCGGCAACGGCTGCATTTCGTTCCGGCGCGAAAAATTCATCGAATACGGCGGGCCCGACGGCGGTGACGGCGGGCGGGGCGGCGATGTCTGGGCGGTTTGTGTCAACGGGCTGAATACGCTCATTGATTTCCGCTACCAGCAGCATATCAAGGCCAAGATCGGCGGGCAGGGTGCGGGGCGTCAGCGCGCGGGCGGCAAGGGCGATGACGCCATCGTGAAAGTGCCGGTCGGCACGCAGATCTTCGATGAGGACGGCGAGACGCTGCTGGCCGACATGACCGAGGAAGGCCAGCGCGTGAGACTTGCCAAGGGGGGTAACGGCGGGTTCGGCAATCTCTATTTTGTCTCCTCTACCAACCGCGCGCCGCGCCGCGCCAATCCCGGCCAGCCCTCCGAACAGCGCACACTCTGGTTGCGTCTCAAACTGATCGCCGATGCGGGGCTGGTGGGCTTGCCGAATGCGGGCAAGTCGACGTTTCTGGCGTCCACGACGGCTGCCAAGCCCAAGATTGCGAATTATCCCTTCACGACGCTGCATCCCGGTCTTGGCGTGGTGCGCCTTGCCGACCGTGAGTTCGTGCTGGCCGATATCCCCGGCCTGATCGAGGGCGCGCATGAGGGCATCGGCCTTGGTGACCGCTTCCTCGGCCACGTGGAGCGCTGCCGGGTGCTGCTGCATCTCGTGGATGGCACGGGCGAAGACGCGGGCAAGGATTACAAGATCGTCCGCAAGGAGATCGAGGCCTATGGCGGCGGTCTGGCTGAAAAGCCCGAAATCGTGGCTTTGTCAAAAGTCGATGCGCTTGATCCGGAAACGCGCAAGAAACAGATGCAGCGGCTGAAGCGTGCCTGCGGACAGGCACCGCTGGCGCTCTCTGCCGTAGCGCGGCAGGGTGTGCCGGAAGCGCTCGCCGCGCTGATCGGCATCATCGACGGTGCGCGGGAGAGCGATGAGGCGCTGGTGCCGACCAAGGGTATCTCGTTGCTGGGCGGCAAGCGCAAGACGGCTGAGGACGACGAGGACGGCGACAACTGGGAATATGCGCCGTAGTTGCCGAATCGACAGGCATAGCCGGTTGTGCTAGCATTGCTGCATGAAAGCTAGCATGGCCCAGCGACAGCTCAACATCCGCAGCAATGACGCTTATGAGAGGGCGCATCGGCTTGCGGCGCAGCGCAAAACAAGTCTCACCGCTGTCATTGAGCAGGCGCTTGTGACGTATGAGGCGAAAACCAGCGGGATCGGCACCGGCTTTGCGCCTGATATGGTTCAGGAGAAAAAGCGTCGGCTGCGGGATGCCCTGCGCAAGGCATGGGGACCGGACGGCCCTCCAAGAGGTCCGAGTTCAGACCATTCCTGGCTTTATGACGACAATGGCCTGCCGAAGTAGACGCGCACATCCATGATTGCCGTCGACACTTCAGCGCTTATAGCCATGATTCTCGAGGAATCAGACTGGGAGTTGCTCGACCAGATCGTTGCCGAGAATACCTGCATCATCGGCGCTCCCACACTTCTGGAAACCCATATGGTTCTGTCGTCATTCCCGGCGGTTGATCGCTTCGTCGCTGTCGCGGAGTTTCAACGCTACGCGGATGTCAAGGTCATGGCCTTCGGAACGCAGCATCTGGAAGCCGCCAGAATAGCGTTTGAACGCTATGGCAAAGGCAGAAATCCGCAATCCGCATTAAACTACGGCGACTGCCTGTCCTATGCAGTCGCCAAGGTTGAAGGTATTCCGCTGCTGTTCAAGGGTCGCGATTTCCTGGCGACCGACATCGAGCCGGCTGTTCCCCTGTGATCCCTACCCTCACCTCATTCAAACGCATCGTCGTCAAGGTCGGCTCGTCACTGCTGGTTGATCCCGTCAGCGGGCCTAAGTCAGACTGGCTATTGGCGCTGGCGGATGATCTGGCCGGGCTGAACAGGCGCGGTGTCGATGTGCTGGTGGTCTCATCTGGGGCCATCGCGCTAGGACGCGCGGTTCTGAAATATCCCAAGGGTTCACTGACGCTGGAGCGCTCACAGGCCGCCGCCGCCGTGGGGCAGATTGCCCTGGCGCGGGTCTGGTCGGAAGCGCTCGGGCGTCACGGCATTACAGCGGGGCAGGTGCTGATCACGCCGCAGGACACTGAGGTGCGTCGCCGCTATCTCAATGCGCGGGCGACTCTGGCGGAATTGCTGGCGCAGCGCGCCATCCCTGTGATCAACGAGAACGACACGGTGGCGACGGTCGAGATCCGGTATGGTGACAATGACAGGCTTGCGGCTCGTGTGGCGACGATGGCGGGGGCTGATCTGCTGATCCTGCTGTCTGATATCGACGGGCTTTACACGGCCCCGCCGCAGAACAACCCTGCCGCAAAATTGATCCCTGTTGTGCCGCGCATCACGGCGGAGATCGAGGCGATGGCGGGCGGGGCGGCGTCGGAGTTGTCGCGTGGCGGCATGACGACCAAGATCGAGGCGGCCAAGATTGCCGTGTCGGGCGGTGCCGCCATGATCATCGCCAACGGCAAGCGGCTGAACCCGGTGCAGGCTGTGGCGGAAGGTGCAAATTGCACGTGGTTCCTCACGCCGTCCGATCCGGTGAGCGCCCGGAAGCGCTGGATTGGTGGCAGCCTTGATGTGCAAGGTGCGGTCGTCGTGGATGACGGCGCGGTGAAGGCGCTGCGTAGGGGCAAGAGCCTGCTGCCCGCCGGCGTGCGGCAGGTCGATGGACAATTCGAGCGGGGCGATGCCATTCTCGTACGTGGTCCTGATGGCGGTGAGGTGGGGCGTGGTCTCACGGGCTATGACGCGGCGGAAGCGCGCGCAATTCTGGGCGCCAACACCCGCGACATCGGGCGGATTCTGGGGTATTCAGGCCGCTCGGCCATGATCCACCGGGACGATCTGGTGCTGATCGGCGAAGCAGGCGAACCATGAACAGGCAAGTGAAGGCATCGGATTTTATCGGCGACGGCGCGAGGCTCGCGGCCGAGATGCTGATGCTTGGCCAGAAGGCGCGTGCCGCTGCGCGCGTGCTGGCGCTGGCCGGCGCTGACCAGAAGAACAAAGCTTTACAGGGAGCGGCTCAATCGCTTCGCGCCAACGCTGCCGAGATTATCGCGGTCAATGCCATCGATGTGGCGGAAGCGCGGCGCGGCGGCATGAGTGCCGCTTTCGTTGACAGGCTCGTGCTGGATGACAAGCGCATCAACGCCATTGCCGAAGGGCTGGAAACTGTTGCTGCTCTGGCTGAGCCCGTGGGCAGAATTCTGGAGCGCTGGCAGCGCCCGAACGGGATGTGGATCGAGCGCGTGGCGACGCCGCTGGGCGTTATCGGCGTCATCTTCGAGAGCCGCCCCAACGTGACGGCGGATGCCGGTGCGCTCTGTCTCAAGGCCGGCAACGCGGCGGTTTTGCGCGGTGGTTCGGATAGTTATCACTCTTCTGCCGCGATCCATGCCTGCCTCGTGGAAGGCCTCAAGGCGGCTGGCCTGCCGGAGGATTGCATCCAGCGCGTGCCGACCAAGGATCGCGCCGCCGTGGGCGAGATGCTCCGGGGGCTCGGCGGCAATCTTGATGTCATCGTGCCGCGCGGCGGGAAGTCTCTCGTTGCCCGCGTACAGGCGGAAGCGCGCGTGCCGGT
>CAXTUM010000105.1:0-8006 GCA_964247205.1 uncultured Beijerinckiaceae bacterium | reverse complement strand
AGAATCTGGCGCAGCAGCGCCTGACCAGCAGCAACATGAACAAGCTCCTCACCGGTGCGTATGAACTGGCGGGCGGCACCGGCGGACAAGCTGTGGCCACTCTGTTTGCCTCTGGCTCCGAAGTCGAAATCGCCATGGCGGCGCGGGCGCAGCTGGCTGAAAAGGGCGTCTCGGCCCGCGTGGTGTCCGTGCCGTCACTGGAGCTGTTCCTGCAGCAACCGGATTCTATCAAGGCAGCGATCATCGGCAATGCACGGATCAAGGTCGCAGTGGAAGCCGGTGTGCGCTTCGGATGGGACGCCGTGGTGGGCAGTGACGGCGGTTTCATTGGCATGTCGAGCTTCGGGGCGTCCGCTCCGTACAAGGAACTTTACAGGCATTTCGGCATCACGCCGGAAGCCGTGGCCGGTGAGGTTCTCAAGAGGCATGATGGGTGATGACCAACGGTTGACACGCACTTCAGGCGTGCTCAATTCGCCTGCATGAAGCAACAGATCGTCATCATCGGCGCCGGACATGCCGGTGTGCAGACCGCCGCATCCCTGCGCGATGAGGGCTTCGATGGCTCGATCCGTCTCATCGATGCGGGCACCGCCCTGCCCTACCAGCGCCCGCCGCTGTCCAAGGCCTTCCTCAAGGGCGAGACCACGAAAGACAGCATCGTGCTGCGCGGCGAGGCGTTTTACCGCGAAAAGATGATCGACCTCGCGCTGGGCGAGAATGTCATTGCCATCGACCGTCTGGCAAAACACATCACACTGCAATCCGGCTCAACGCTGCCCTACGATCATCTCGTGCTGGCAACCGGCGCACGGGCGCGGGTGCTGCCTGTCAAGGGAGCGGACCTCGCTGGCGTGCATTCCCTGCGCGATCTGGCCGATGCCGAACGGATCAAGGAGGAGCTCGAGCGTTCGAAGCATGCCGTCGTCATCGGAGCAGGCTTCATCGGCCTCGAATTCGCCGCTGTGGCCGCAAAACTTGGCGTTGCCGTCACCGTGCTGGAAGTACTGCCGCGCGTGATGATGCGGGCGATCTCGGGGATGATGTCGGAAACATTCGAGGCGAAACACAGGGTGCTTGGCGTCGATCTGCTGCTCGGCACAGGCGTGGCCGCACTGCATGGCAAGGCTGGCCGCGTGACCGGCGTCGAGACCTCGGCAGGACAGATTCTCCCGGCGGATATGGTGATTACCGGTATCGGCGTGCTGGCCGAGGACCAGCTGGCGAAAGAGGCGGGCCTGGCGCTCGACAACGGCATACTCGTCGATGCGCATCTCGCCACGAGTGATCCCGCTATTCTCGCTGTCGGCGACAACAATAACCATCCCAATCCATTCTTTTGCGGCCGCTTGCGGCTGGAATCGGTACAGAACGCGGTGGATCAGGCGAAATGCGTGGCGCGCAATCTCATGGGCAAGGTGGAGTCATACCGCGCCATCCCCTGGTTCTGGAGCGATCAGGCCGATCTGAAACTGCAGATCGCAGGAGTGTCGTGCGGTCTCACGCACCATATCCTGCGCGGGGATCCCGCCAGCGGCGCCTTCTCGGTCTACGGCTTCGAGGGCGAGCGTCTGGCGGTGGTTGAATCCGTCAACAAGCCGGCGGATCACATGGTTGCGCGGCGGCTGATCAGCGATGGCATCAGCCCGACAGCAGAGCAGGTCGCGGATACAAGCTTCGACCTGAAAGCCTTGGCAGCCCGTGGCGCGCCGTGATAGCGCCCGCTCTATGACCGATACCAGCGCCATCACGACAGCGATCCGCACCATCGACACCGAGCGCCGGGGCCTTGAGGCTTTAGGTGCTGCGATGCTGGCCGATGGCACACCATCCGAATTGGGCCAACGCTTCGCCGACGCCGTCAAGGTGATCGCCGCCGCGAAAGGCCGCGTGATCGTGACCGGCATGGGAAAATCGGGCCATGTCGCCCGCAAGATTGCTTCGACCTTCGCCTCCACCGGCACGCCGGCGTATTTCGTGCACCCCGCAGAGGCGAGCCATGGTGATCTGGGCATGGTGGGGCAGGATGACGTGATCATCGCGCTGTCCTGGTCGGGCGAGGCGAAGGAACTGGCCGATATCATTGCCTATTCCCGCCGTTTCAAAGTGAAACTGATCGCGATCACATCCGGTGCGGACAGCGCGCTGGGGCGCCAGGCCGATATCCCGCTGGTGCTGCCCAAGGCGCAGGAGGCCTGCCCCAATGGCCTCGCGCCGACCACATCCACCACGATGCAGATCGTTCTGGGCGATGCGCTGGCCGTGGCGCTGCTGGAAGGGCGCGGCTTCTCGGCTGAGGATTTCCGGGTCTATCACCCCGGCGGCAAGCTTGGCGCACAGCTGACCTATGTGCGCATGATCATGCATGCGCGTGAGGAACTGCCTGTGGTTTCACTGGGCCTGAGCTTGGCTGAAGCCATTCCTGTTATGAGCGCCCGCGGCTTCGGCACACTGATCATCGAGGAAACCGATGGCAGTCTGGCAGGCATCGTCACGGACGGTGATCTGCGCCGCCACATGAGCCCGGACCTGCCGTCACGGACGGTCGAAAGCGTAATGACGCGCAATCCGCGCACCATCGGCGAGAATGCCCTGGCGGCGGAGGCCCTCGAGGTGCTCAACAGCCGAAAGATCACCACGCTTGTGGTGGTGGATAGCGGCAACCGGCCGGTCGGCCTGGTGCATATCCAGGACCTGCTGCGTCTGGGTGTCGCCTGAAAGCGCTACAACTTCAACAAGAAGCTGCCCTTTTCAAACTTCGCGAATATGCTTAAGCACGCAATCGCAACTGGGCTTCGAACCGGGGACTGAATCGAATGCCGGTGACCAAACGTCTTTTGGGTCTTGCCGCCTTGGCGGTGTGTGTGATGGCCTTTCCAACCTCTGCGCAAGAACGCCCCGTAAGCCCTTCCGACGCCATTGTCATCCCGCTTCCCGAGACTGCCGCGCCTGTCACGACAGACGACAGCAAGGGATTATCCGTCATCATCGCCCTGCCGGAACCGCCACCGGCAGAAGTCTTAATTACCCCGGCTGATCTGGCGGAATTGTCAACGCGCAAGACCGGCGAATCGGTCACGCCTGCCCCACCTGCCAGCCCGCAGGAATCAGATGCCAAAATCGAGATTGCCTTGCCGGAGACGGCGCCGGAAACCATCACATTGTCTGCGCGCGATCTGGAGCCTGCCATCGCTCCCGCGCCTGCATCACCCGAGACGACAGCTGCCATCAGTGTGCCCGAGATCGCGCCGGCGGACCTGGTGATCGCGCCAGCCGATCTTGCAGGTCTGGCGGCACCGAAACCCGAAGCCAGGCCAGAACCTGCGCCGGAAGCAAAGCAGGCAGAAGTTCGCACGATTGGCACCGTGCCAGCCGATGCGGTGAAGGCCGCGGTCCTCCGTCTGAGGGCAGGCTCGCGCATAACGGATAGTGAAGCGCAGGAAGTTCTCATCTTCTACGAAGCCAGGCAGTTCACGCCGCTCTGGATCGAGAACGGGCAATGGAATGACAAGGCAAATTCCATTCGCGCCAGGCTTGCCGCCGCTGCCGAGGAAGGGCTTGATCCAGCGCGTTATCGCAGCATAGCGGCGTTTCACGCAGGCAGTGAACCGCACTGGCCTGCGCTCGCAGCAGCCGAAGCGCAGTTGACCGAAAGCATCATTCTCTATGCCCGGGAGGCTTCAACGGGCCGGACGAAGCCCGGGCTGATTCACCCATTGCTGACGCCGAGGTTGCAGCATACATCCGTGAGAGCAGTTCTGGCAGCTGTCTGGGAAGCGCCCGATACGGCAAAAGCACTGCAATCCTACAATCCGCCACATCCCGAATACGCCGCGCTGCGCCATGCGCTGGAAAACGCCCGCAACAACCGCCCCGCGGTCGCCAGCGGCCAGCCGATCCCCGAGGGCCCGTTGCTGCGCATCGGCATGCGCGATCCCCGCGTGCCCTTGATCCGGGCCCGGCTTGGGCTGGGGTATGATGCGGCAGCCGTTTATGACCGCACTGTCTCGATCAAGGTGGCCAGCCTGCAACGGGACAATGGCCTGCCGGTGACAGGCTCCTTCACACCCATGACGCGGCGCATTCTGGTTGGCGAAGGCCCAAGTGCCGAGGAAGCCGAGATCGTCGCCAATATGGAGTTCTGGCGGTGGATGCCGCGCCAGCTTGGCGCTGAGCATATTCTCGTCAATGCACCCTCACTCGGCATGGTTGTGCGCAAGGATGGCACCGTGGTGCACGAAGCCCGCATCATTATTGGCAAGGATGAGACGCAGACGCCGTTTTTCTCGGACATGATGGACCATATCGTGGTCAATCCGTCGTGGTACGTTCCGCCTGGCATTCTCAAGAAGGACCCGAAATATCTGGATCCGGCCTGGACGGCCGCGAGAGGCTACGAAGTGCGGACGCGAGGGACGGTCACGACCGTTCGGGTGCCGCCGGGGGCCTCGAACGCCCTCGGCAATGTGAAGTTCATGTTTCCGAACGAGCATGCCGTTTACCTGCATGACACGCCGAAGCGCGGCCTTTTCAATGCCGGGAACCGGGCACTGTCCAACGGCTGCGTGCGCGTGGAAAATCCGTTCCAGCTGGCCGCGTTGCTGTTTGCATCCGAAGGCTGGACCGAGGAGCGCTTCAGGAAGCTCATCGGGAGTGGCGAGCGTCATATGAAGCTGCCGAAGAAGGTCCCGGTCCATCTGGCTTATTTCACACTTGCGGTTGATTCCGAAGGCAAGCTGAAGCGTTTTCCCGATGTCTACGGGCACAGCGCGAAGCTCCGGCAATTGCTTGGCCTTTCGTAGGATATCCGTTGTCGTGAAATTGCCCGATTTGGAGTGCCAAAGGCATTTTGCGACAGAGGCCTTTACGGTTAAGCCACGGTTAAGGGTCCTTCACCATATTGCGCGGCAACAAGACTGGCGTCACAATGCGCCGGTCAACAACAAGCAGAGCCGGATATTGCAGCTTCGCCCCTCCTCCTTGCTGTGTTTTCCAGCGTTCCGGCTGGGCAAGACCGTTGCCGTTGCATGCGCAGGCCTGATGATGGCTGCGGTAGCCGTGCGCCCGACACAGGATGCCATCGCGCAGGGCGGCACGCGCTCCCTCACAATTTATCATGCCCATACGAAAGAGCAGGAAACCATCACTTTCAAGAGCGGCGGCTCCTTTGACAGCGCTGGCCTGCAGAAGCTGAACTGGCTGCTGCGTGACTGGCGGCAGGACGAACCGACGCGGATGGACCCGCAACTGTTCGATATTCTCTGGGAAGTCTACCGGGCCTCGGGCTCCAGTTCTCCGATCCATGTCGTCTCGGCCTATCGGTCGCCTGGCACCAACGCCATGCTGGCGCGCAGGTCACGCGGCGTTGCCAAGAACAGCCAGCACATGAGCGGCAGGGCGATGGATTTCAACCTGCCCGATGTCTCCATGGCCACTGTCCGCGATATCGGCCTGCGCATGCAGAACGGCGGCGTGGGCTATTATCCGCGCGCCAACAATCCCTGGGTTCATCTGGACACGGGCGGTGTGCGCCATTGGCCGAAAATTTCCCGCGATCACCTCGTTCGTCTTTTCCCGGATGAGAAGACCGTGCATATTCCCAGCGACGGCAAGCCGCTGGCCGGTTTCGAGGCGGCGCGATCCATTATCGAAGCGCGCGGCGGATCGGTTTCCTCGGGCTATATCGACATCGCCGAAGGGCGTGCCACGGGCAAGACGCTTTTCCAGATCCTGTTTGGTGGCGGTGAAGCCGACGATGAAGGCGATATCGTCGCCAGCGGACGCGGCAAGAAGGGCAGGACGGCGGTGGCGGCGCGCAGCCGAAACCAGCAGATTGCAGCCGTGCAGCCCGAAGCGATCAACGAAGGCTCGGCCGTCGCCTTCTTCAACCAGAATTCGAGTTCGACATCCACAGCGCCGGTGCAAGCCGCCGCGCTCCGCCCAAGGGCGCCGACCCGTCCGACACCGTTGCCGGAGTCAGCGCCTGCGCCGGTCGAGGTGAAGCGCGAGGAAACGCCGAAACCGGTCGAGGTTGCTCCCAAGCCCGTGGAAGTTGCGGCGCTGGCCCCGAAGGCGCAGCCTCCAGCCAAGACAAACGACGACGAGGCCGGGAATGCACGCTGGGTGAACGTTCCATTGCCGCAGCGCCGTCCGCTGAATTTCGCGCCGACCGGTCCGGTTCTCGTGAATATCCCGCTGCCGCAGCGCCGTCCTGCAACGCTTCTGGCGGCACTGCCGGCAACGGCGACGGCTGAGGACGTTGAAGAAGAGGCTCCAAAGGCGGAGGCCCATAAGCCGGTCCAGACCGCTGCACTGGGCAAACCCGTCAGTATCCCGCTGCCCACGCAGCGGCCATCCAATCTGCCTTCACCGATCACGGCGGGCCTGAGAACCGGTTCACCGGTACAGCCTGCCGCTGCACAGCCATCTCCAGCTATGGCCTTTGCCCCGGCGCAACCTGCTTCCCGAATCATTCCGGCCTCACCCGCAGCTCCCGCCGCAATTGATCGCCAAGGCATGAACAGCCTGATCGCCGAGGTCGCCATGGCATCCAGCCCGGCACGCGGCAATCGCGTTGCACCGCAGAGCGTGGCTGCAGTGGCCGAAGTGAAGACCGTGACCGGACGCTTCGAATCCTCTCCTGCCGCACCCAAATCCGATGGCGGCGGCTTTACCGGCAGCGCGATCCGTCCGCTCGGACATGGATTCAAGCGCGCGGAGTGAGTTGCCACTTGCGGCGATATTGAAGTCTGCTTCCGGGCTATTCCCGTTTTACCTGTTCGTCCTGCGCGATTGCGGATTGCACCTCGCCAGTCCGGCAGCTAATCCAGCACCAGAACATTGCACTATAAGGACAGGCCATGAAGGCGCGCGTCACCGTCACCCTGAAGAACGGCGTTCTCGATCCTCAGGGCAAGGCCATCGAGGGCGCGCTGAAGTCGCTCGGCGTGGATGGGGTCGCCAGCGTGCGGCAGGGCAAAGTCTTCGATATCGATCTGGCGCCCGGCGTGGACGGACCCAAGGCGGAAGCTGCGCTTAAGCAGGCCTGCGAGAAGCTGCTGGCCAACACGGTGGTCGAGAATTACCGCGTTGAAATCGAGGGAGGCGCGCCTCGCTGAGGCCGCGTTGAAGCCATGCACGCTGCTGTCATCACATTCCCCGGTTCCAACCGCGACACCGATATCGCCCGCGCGCTCAAGCATGCTGGCGCGAAGGTCACCATGGCCTGGCATCAGGATCATGCGCTGCCGAACGGTACGGACCTCGCCGTTCTGCCCGGTGGCTTCAGCTATGGCGATTACCTGCGCTGCGGCGCGATTGCATCGCGGGCGCCCGTCATGGACGCCGTGCGTGCCCATGCAGCCAGGGGCGGGCTGGTGCTGGGCGTGTGTAACGGCTTCCAGATCGCCTGCGAGGCGGGATTGCTGCCAGGCGTCCTGATGCGCAACGCGGCGCTGCGCTTTGTCTGCCGCATGCAGCACCTGCGCGTGGAGCGCAATGACACGGCCTACACCAGCGCCTATCGGCCCAAGCAGGTGATCGAGGTCTGCATCGCCCATGGCGAGGGAAATTATGTCTGTGATGACGAGACAATGCGCAAGGTAGAGGGCGAGGGCCTGATTGCCTTCAGCTATTGCGATGCCGATGGCCGCGTCGGAGGCGCGGCCAATCCCAACGGGGCGATGAGCGATATCGCGGGCATTTATTCAGCGCGAAAGAATGTCCTGGGGATGATGCCGCATCCCGAAAATCTGATTGATGCGGCAACGGGTGGCGCCGATGGGCTGGGGTTGTTCCAGAGCCTTGTGCAATCAGGATTGAAAGCGGCCTGAGCCTTCGGGATCAGCGCTTGGCGTAAGCCGCGCCCATCCGATGAAGGACTGTTGTCAGAGACTCCCCGGGCTGCCAGCCCAGAGCCATCAGCTTCGATGGATCAACGCTCAACCCTCCGCCGAGCTTCTCCGCCATGTCCGTCTTGCCGATTGCCCTGAGCGGCAGGCTCAACA
>CAXTUM010000104.1:0-8071 GCA_964247205.1 uncultured Beijerinckiaceae bacterium | reverse complement strand
ACCGTTGCGGTTGAAACCGACGGGCTGGCGCTGGCCGATGCACTCATCTCGGGCGGCCTTCCCGCTATCGAGCTGACGCTCCGCGTCGAGGGCGCGATGGATGCCCTGCGCGCGGTCGCCAGATCGCGGCCGGACATGCTGGTGGGTGCCGGCACGGTGCGCAGCGCAGCGCAAGCCTCCGAAAGCGTGGCCGCAGGCGCGTCCTTCCTTGTCTCGCCCGGCTTCGTGCCGGAGGTGGCGGCCTATGCCGCGAAAGAAAACATCTGCTACCTGCCGGGCACGGGAACACCGACCGAAATGGAGACGGCGAGGGCGGCTGGGCTGTCCTTCCTGAAGCTCTTTCCGGCGGAGGTCGTGGGCGGGCGCGGCATGCTGAGCGCCGTGGCGCAGGCCATGCCGGACTTTTCTTTCGTGCCGACCGGCGGCATCACGCTCGATTCGATGAGTGCCTATCTCGCATTGCCGAACGTCGTGGCCGTCGGAGGCTCCTGGATCGCCAGCAGCAAGGATATTGCCGCCAGGAACTGGGAAGGCATCCTTGCGAATGCGCAAGCCGCTGTCCGGAAATCCGGACAAAACCGGTAATTCCGCCAAACTCACGACCTGACTGACGCTCATTTCAGCCAAATCGATGAAATCCTTCACGGATTAACCCGCTGGTAACCACAAACCCGGCAATTTCTGCCGGGTGAGGGGATGGCTTCGGGCTGCCCCTTCCCGTGGCGTGGCATCTCGTTGGTAAAGGGCGTTCCCCTGTGAATGGCGTTCTCGATGTCGTGAGGAAACTGGGCCCTCAGAAACTGATGGCTCTGGGCGCGGTGACGCTTGCCCTGATGGCGTTCTTCGCCTTCATCATCATGCGCGTCACCGCCCCGACAATGACCACGCTGTTCACAGACATGAACCTGCAGGATTCGACCGCAGTCACCCGTGAACTCGACCAGCGCGGGGTCAAATATGAAATGCGCTACGACGGCGGCACCATCATGGTCCCGAAGGATCAGGTTCTCAAGCTGCGCATGGACCTTGCCAGCAAGGGCCTGCCGCAGGGCGGCGGTGTCGGCTACGAAATTTTCGACAAGACCGATTCGATGTCGTCCACCAGCTTCGTGCAGAACGTCAATCAACTGCGCGCGCTGGAAGGCGAGCTTGCCCGCACCATCCGCTCCATCGACCGTGTCCAGAACGCCCGCGTCCATCTCGCGATCCCCGAGAAGCAGCTTTTCCAGCGCGAGAAGAAGGAAGTGCGCGCCTCCATCGTTCTGAAGGTGCGCGGCGAGCTTGAGCCCGGCCAGGTGCGCGCCATCCGCCATCTCGTGGCGACCGCCGTCGAAGGCCTGAAGCCGGAAAGGGTGTCTGTCGTCGATGAGGCTGGCCGCCTTCTGGCGGACGGCGCCGGCGACAGCGCCGACACCTCGGTGATCGCGTCCGAGAAGCAGCAGGGTTACGAGCGCCGTGTGCGCCAGCAGGTCGAGGACATCGTGGCGTCGGTCGTCGGCCGCGGCCGGGCCCGCGTGCAGGTCGCGGCGGAGATGGATTTCAACCGGGTGCAGCAGACGCAGGAGAGTTTTGATCCCGAAAGCCGCGTTGTCCGCTCCACCCAGACCCGCAACGAAAACAACCAGTCGAATGAAGCCCGCGACGGCCAGGTGACGGTCAACAACGAATTGCCCGGCGCCAATGCCCAGAACGGCAACGGCAGCCGAGAAGCTTCGCAGAAGAACGAGGAAACCGTCAATTACGAAATTTCCAAGACGACCCGCACCGAGGTGATCGAGGGCGGCCGCGTCAAGCGCATGTCCGTCGCTGTCCTGGTCGATGGC
The DNA here is from genome assembly GCA_964247205.1 of uncultured Beijerinckiaceae bacterium. Classification (GTDB taxonomy): domain Bacteria; phylum Pseudomonadota; class Alphaproteobacteria; order Rhizobiales; family Beijerinckiaceae; genus JADCCX01. The sequence goes on along the minus strand of CAXTUM010000104.1, from coordinate 6,248 downwards.
AATTATGCCAGGGCAGCCAATGGCCAGAACGAGTACCAGGCCCGCGCGCCGGAAGAGATCGAGCGCATCAACGCCCTCGTCCGCTCGGCCATCGGCTTCGATCAGCGCCGCGGCGACACGATCGAGGTTGTGAACCTGCGGTTCGCTGAGGCGCCGGTCGTCAACGAGATGAAGGAGCTGTCGGCCTTCGAACGCCTGTTCAGCTTCTCCAAGGACGACACCTTCCGCATGCTGGAGCTTGGCGTGCTGGGCCTCGTCAGCATTTTCGTCTTCCTGTTCGTGATCCGCCCGCTGATGTCGACCATCGCCGCACCGGACAAGGCCATCAAGACCGTCATGGTTCAGGGGCCCAACGGCCAGGTCGTCGCTATTCCGGCCCCGGTCGCACTGCCCGGAGCGGATACTCCGCCGACCGCGACCGAGCAGATGATCGAGATGAGCCAGATCAGCGGCGCGATCCAGGCCCGTTCGATCGAGAAGGTAGGCGAAGTCGCCTCGAAGAACCCGCAGGAAACCGTGGCGATCCTCCGCCAGTGGATTCATGGCCCATCGTGATGACGGACAAGAAGAACTGAACCATGGCCCGCATTTCCGAAACGGTTTCGACCGAGCGCTCCAATGCCGCAGCGGCAATCGCGGCGGTACGCCCACGCGTGCTGACAGGCGCAGAAAAGGCCGCGATCATCATGCTGGTGCTGGGTGAAAAGCATGGCGCGAAGGTTTGGCCGCTGATGGACGATGACGAAATCCGGACAATCTCGCTGGCCATGAGCCAGCTCGGCTCCATCGATTCGACCGTGGTCGAGAACCTGATCAACGACTTCGTCTCCAGGATGTCCACTTCAGGCGCCGTTACGGGAGATTTCGACCGCACGGAAAGCCTGCTGGCCAAGCTGCTTCCGAAAGATCGCGCCGAAGGCATCATGTCGGAAATCCGCGGCCCCGCCGGGCGCAACATGTGGCAGAAACTGTCCAATGTGCAGGATGCGGTCCTCGCGAACTATCTCAAGAACGAGTATCCGCAGACCGTCGCCGTCATCCTGTCGAAGATCAAGCCGGATCAGGCCGCCCGCGTTCTGGGCATCCTTCCCGATGATTTCGCCATGGATGTCGTGCAGCGCATGCTGAAGATGGAATCGGTGTCCAAGGAGGTGCTGGAGCGCATCGAAGAGACCTTGCGCAACGAGTTCATCTCGAACCTCTCCATGTCGAGCCGCCGCGATTCGCACGAGCAGATGGCCGAAATATTCAACGCCTTCGACCGCCAGACCGAAACGCGGTTCCTCTCCTCGCTGGATGAGCGCAGCCGCGACAGCGCCCAGCGCATCCGTTCGCTGATGTTCACCTTCGACGATCTGATGAAACTCGATCCGGGCAGCGTCCAGACACTTCTGCGCGGCATCGACAAGGATACGCTGGCCATCGCGCTCAAGGGCGCTTCGGAACCCGCCCGCGTCTTCTTCCTCGGCAACATGTCGACACGCGCCGCCAAGAATCTCGAGGATGAGATGGGCGGTCTTGGGCCGGTTCGCCTTAAGGAGGTGGATGACGCCCAGCAGAAGATGGTTCTCCTGACCAAGGATCTCGCGGCCAAGGGCGAGATCATGATCTCGAAAAACCGGGCTGAAGACGAGCTGGTGTATTGATGAGTGCCGCTAAATTCATCTTTCAGCGGGAGTTTCCGGCCACACCGGACCGGATGGTCCCGCTTGAGACAAAGGAACCCACGCTCGGGATTTCCGAGCACGAGACATTGATGTCTGCCGCTGTCGCATCCGCCCGCGAACATGCCTTCCTGATGGGCAAGCAGGAGGCCGGGAACGAGCAGACCGCGCGTCTGGCCGAAGCCATGGAACAGGTCGCGCGCATGCTGGACTTGCTGCGGACGGACCTGGACGGCATCCAGGCCAGCGCCTCCCAGGAGGCGATCCATTTCGCCCATGCCTTCGGACAGCGGCTGGCGGGCAAACTGCTCGACGCGGTTCCGCTGACGCTGATCGAGCAGACAGCGCGCGCGATCTTCGATGATCTGCGGGGCCAGCCCCATGTGGCCGTGCGCCTCTCCCCGGATCTGGTGGATGCGGCAAGGGACCGGCTTGTGGCGATTGCCCGCGAAAAGGGGTTTGAAGGCAAGCTCATCGTGATGGGCGAACCCGAGATACCGCCCGGTGACGTGCGGATCGAATGGGCCGACGGCGGCATCATCCGTGACCGCGCCCAGGCAGAACAGACAGTGGCGGCAGGTGTCGAACGGGCGCTTGCGGCAGGCGTGAACCAGGAGTTGCAGTGATGGATACCGATCTCAATCTTCCCGACCTTGACCAATCCGCCACCGTCGGCATGGCCATGCGCGAGGATTTGTCACTGATGCGGGGCCCAAAGACTGCCGCCGATCTCGAACAGGTTCTGGATGTGCCGGTCAATGTCTCCGCCGTGCTGGGCAAGACGCGCATGGAAGTGTCGCAACTGCTCAAGCTCGCGCCCGGCCAGCTGCTGGAGCTGGATCGCCGGGTCGGCGAAGCCATCGACATCTATGTCAACAACCGTCTTGTCGCGCGCGGCGAGGTCGTCGTGGTCGACGAAAAGCTTGGCGTGACGATGACTGAAATCATCAAGACGGACAGGTAAGGACAAAGCCCATGCGCCTGCTCATTGTCGGAACGCTGAAAGGCGAATTGATCACCGCCGCCAAGATCGCCCGCGACCGCGGCGCGCAGGTCGCGCAGGTCGATGGTATCGAAGGGGCGCTTGTCCATCTGCGCGCAGGGCGCGGCGCCGATCTTCTGATGGTTGATGTCAGCCTCGATATCCGCATGCTGGCGACCGCGATGGAAGCCGAGCGCATCGTCAGCCCCATCGTGGCCTGCGGCACCGGGACCGATGCCCGCGCTGCCGTCGCCGCCATCCAGGCCGGTGCGAAGGAATACATCCCGCTTCCGCCCGATCCCGAACTGATCGCGGCCATTCTGGAAGCCGTCGCGCGCGACAAGTCGGAATTCATCTTCCGCGACCCGATCATGGAGCGCGTCGTCAAGCTCGCCCTGCAGGTCGCGGGCTCGGAAGCCTCCGTCCTCATCACGGGTGAAAGCGGTGTCGGCAAGGAGGTCATGGCGCGCCTCGTGCAGCAGAAATCCAAGCGCAAGGACAGGCCGTTCATCTCGGTCAATTGCGCGGCGATCCCGGAAAGCCTGCTCGAATCGGAACTGTTCGGCCATGAGAAGGGCTCCTTCACGGGCGCCGTCGCGCGCCGGATCGGCAAATTCGAGGAAGCCAACGGCGGCACGCTGCTGCTGGATGAAATCTCCGAGATGGATGTCAGGCTGCAGGCCAAATTGCTGCGCGCGATCCAGGAGCGCGTGATCGACCGTGTCGGCGGCACCGCGCCGGTCAAGGTCGATATCCGCATCATGGCGACATCGAACCGCAATCTCTCGGATGCCGTGAAGCAGGGGACCTTCCGCGAGGACCTGCTCTACCGCCTCAATGTGGTCACCTTGCGCATTCCTGCGCTGCGCGAGCGCCCGGCGGATATTCTGGCGCTGGCCGATCATTTTGCGCTGAAATACGCCGAGATGAACGGCTTTCCCCATCGCTCTCTTTCCGCCGACAGCAGGCGTGCGCTCACCGCCAATCACTGGAAGGGCAATGTGCGCGAACTCGAGAACACCATTCACAGGGCGGTCCTGCTCTCGGATGGAGCCGAGATCGGGCTGGACGCGCTGGTATCGCCAGACGGCGACGACATGATCGGTCACGGTGACCGCGTCACGCGCGCGGCGCAGACAGCAGAGGCCGTGACACGCTCGCTTGTCGGCCAGACCGTTGCAGAGGTCGAGCAGACCCTGATTCTGGATACTCTGGACCATTGCCTGGGCAACCGGACCCACGCCGCAAGAATTCTCGGCATCTCGATCCGCACACTCCGCAACAAGCTGAACGAATATGATGCAGCGGGCGTGATGGTCCCTGATCCTGGACAGGCCAGGACTGCGACTGCCGCCTGATCTTGTCAGCGAGGGTTCACGCTGTCTGGCGCGCCCGGAACATGTGCATGGGGTGAGCGTTGGCTGAACCGGCCTGCACATAGAGGCTGCGCTCGATCTTGTGAGGGGCCAGGCTTGAGGTCAGCCCCAGCACTGTTTCGGCGCCGCCGAGGAAAACATAGCCATCCGGAGCAAGCGCTTCGCTCATCCTGCCCAGCACATCGCGCTTGGTCTGCTCGCCGAAATAGATCAGCACATTGCGGCAGAAGATGATGTCAAATTGCCCCAGCGCCCTGAACCCCTGCATCAGGTTGACGGATTTGAACTGGATGCGCTCGCCCATGGCCTTGCTGATCTGCCAGCGCGTCCCGTTCTGGGTGAAATGCTTCAGGAGATAACGGATCGGCAAACCGCGCTGCACCTCGAACTGGCTGTAGAGCCCTTCCCTTGCCTGTACGAGCACCTTCTCGGAGATATCCGTCGCCACGATCTCGACCTGCAGCCCGTGCAGTTTCGGCTTCATCTCATCGATGATCATGCTCAGCGAGTAAGGTTCCTGCCCCGAAGAACAGGCCGCGCACCAGATACGGATGCGCCCCGTGTTGCGGCGGTTGGCGATCAGTTGCGGCATGACCTCGTTCTGGAACAGATCGAACGGCTGCTTGTCCCGGAAGAAAAGGGTTTCATTGGTGGTCATCGCATCGACAACCGCGATCTCGAGAGCCCGGTCCGCTGCCTTGAGCCGCTGCACGACGGCACTGAACGACGAAATCTGAAACTGCCGCATCACCGGATCAAGCCGTGTTTCCACGAGATAGCGCTTTTCCACGGTCAACTGGATACCGGTGCGCTGCAACAGGAATGTCCGGATGAAGGTAAACTCCAGATCGCCGATCATGACGCGCATCCCGCCGTCATGTTGATGATCCGCGCCAGTCTGTCGATGGGTTCGACGGCGGCGCAAAGTCCGCGCCTGGCAACCGCACCGGGCATGCCCCAGACAACACTGGAGGCCTCGTCCTGGGCTATAACGTTGCCGCCTGCTTCAACGACATCCGCCGCTCCGCGCATCCCGTCGGAGCCCATCCCTGTCAGCATGATCCCCAGAGTGCCGGGACCATAGATCCTGCTGACCGATGACATCGTGAGATCAACCGAAGGCTTGCAGAAATTGATCGGCGGAGCATCGTCAATGACGATGCGGATGCCCGAAGCGGATTTCTCAAGGCGCAGATGCTTGCCTCCGGGCGCTACATAGATGCGCCCCTTCTCGACGGATTCGCCGTGCCGGGCTTCCCCCGCTTCCAGCGACAGCAGGCGCTTCAGGTGATCCGCGAACATCCCGGTAAACATGGTCGGCATGTGCTGGGCGATGATCACGGGCATACGCTGGATTGCAGGCTGGCACAGCTTCAGAAGATCCGTGATAGCATTGGGGCCGCCCGTGGAGGCGCCAATCGTCAACACGCGCGACGTGACCCTGGCGAAGGGACGCAGCGTGTAGGACGGATCCGCAGATGAAGGCAGCGGCGCGCCGGCCTGCAGCCGCCGCTTCTCGGCCACAGATGGTCCGGCATGGCCCTGCGCGCGGGGCAGAAAACCCCGCACCGTGCGCTGGCCGAGCGCCATGACCTTGGCGATGATCTCGCGCCGGAAGTCTGTCGAGAACGTCACATCGCGGTTTGTCGAAGGCTTGGCGATGTAATCCATTGCACCCAGATCAAGACAGCGCAGCGAGATATCCGCATTGCGCGTGGTCAGCGTCGAGGCGACAATCACCGTCGTGGTCGGTTGCTTGCCCAGAAGCAGCGGCAGCGCCGTGATGCCATCCATGTCCGGCATCTCGATATCGAGCAGGATCACATCGGGCTTCACCCGGTCGATCGCCGCGACGGCTTCCGCCCCGGTGCGATGGGTGGATGCAATCTCGATCCCGCCGGCATCGGTCAGCCAGCGCGAGAGCAGCCCACGCACGACAACGGCATCATCCACGATCATGACGCGGATGGGGCGAATGGCGCCTGGAACCGCAAAGGCGGTTTGAACAGCTTCAGCCATCAGGGGCTCTCGCTTCGCAGCGAAGGCTTCAGCGAAGTCCGATTTCCTGGAATTTCACGGTGAGAAGTTCCTTGTCGAACGGCTTCATGATGTACTCGTCGGCGCCGGCATGCATGGCGCGCGCTATATGGGCCACATCATTCTCCGTCGTGCAGAACACGACCTTGGGTTTCTTGCCGTTCTCCACGGTCCTGAGAACCTTGAGGA
>CAXTUM010000103.1:0-8076 GCA_964247205.1 uncultured Beijerinckiaceae bacterium | reverse complement strand
ATCTTCACCTTCATGCCGGGAGGCATGGGGGTCAATCTGGTGCGCCAGTACAAGCAGGCTGGCCTCACCGCGATCCCATTCCTGTCGGCCTTCACAGTGGATGAATCGACCTTGCCCGCGCAGCAGGATGCAGCGATCGGCATGTTCGGCGGTGCAAATTGGGCACCCACCCTCGACAATCCGCAGAACAAGGCCTTCGTTGCGGCATTCGAGAAGGAATATGGCTATGTGCCGGGTTCCTATGCCTTCCAGTCCTATGATGCGGCTGCCCTCATCGACAGCGCGATGAAGGCGACCGGCGGCAAGACGGCGGACAAGGCTGCTGTGCAGGCTGCGATGAAGAAAGCGGACTTCAAGTCACTGCGCGGCGATTTCAAATTCGCCAACAACAATTATCCGATCCAGGATTTCTATCTGGTCAAGGTGGCGAAGCGCGCTGATGGCAAGTTCCAGACCGAGATCGAGAAGAAGGTTTTCACGAATTACACCGATGTGTACGCGAAGGACTGCGAGATGAAGTGAGGTTTTCCCTCTCCCGCTTGCGGGAGAAGGAAGGTCTGCCCCTTAACCTTCCTTTAATTCTCTCCTTCCTGTTGTGGCCAGAAAAGTGAGAAACTCCTCTATCGTTGAATCCATTCTTCAAAGGCCTCGCCTGATGAAATCCGAAACCCCCGGCATTACCAAAGCCACCACCGGCATGGACGGCATAAGCTGGAACATCCTGGGCCAGACCTATGTGCCGAAGAGCCTGACGGACAATGCCTTCTCGTGGCACGCGACACTGCCAGCCGGAACCTTCGTGCCGCCGCATATCCATCCCACGCAGGACGAATATGTCTATCTGCTCGAAGGTCGGCTGGATATTGTGCTCGATGGGCGAGATTTTGTGGCGACAGCGGGCGATCTCGTGCGCCTGCCCATGGGATTGCCGCACGGCATCTTTAACAAGTCGGAACAGACCGCGAAATGCCTGTTCTGGGTCACACCGACCCGCAAGCTGTATGACCTGTTCTGGGGTATTCACTCCATGAAGGAGCAGATGCCGGATGCCGTGGTGGCGCTGTCGGCCAAGCACGAAGTGATGTTCCTGCCGCCTCCCGTGTGATGATCCGGATTGACTTGTGCTTTTGTCAGGACTTCATTTGAAAGCCTGAAACGGAGTATTCTGGCATGGCGCACCAGTTGACCATTCCATCCCGCCGCGCGCTTCTCGCAGGCGGAGCCTCCCTCGCTGCTACGGGTGCTCTCGCCCAGCATAACCACATGCCGCACCAGCAGGGCCAGTTCGAGGCCTTGAACAAAGCTGGCCGCATGGACCCGCCAGACCTGCACTATCAGCACGCCGTGAAAGACAGCCCTGCACCGAAAGCAGCCGTTCAGGGCAAATGGGTGCCGCGCGCGCCGCTGCCCATTCCACGCACCGAAATGGCCTGGGCTGTCGAATACCGTGGCCGCATGCATATCATCGGAGGCTATGCCGAGCAGCGCGTGGACCGGCCCTATCACCATGCCTATGACGCCAAAGCGAATGCCTGGGACACATTGGCGGAACTGCCGAAGGGAGCGAACCACGTCGGCGTCGTCACGCACGGCGATCTTCTCTATGCCTTCGGCGGGTTCATTGAACAGAACCGCACGCCGCATGACGGCGTCTTCGTCTTTGATGGCAAAGCTTGGAAGACGCTCAGGCGCCTGCCCGAGGCCTGCGGGGCCATTGCCTGTGTTTCGGCAGGTGATCTGGTTCATCTGATTGGCGGTGCCATCGGCTCGGACAACCGCCGCTCCATCGACTGGCACATAACCTACGATCCGAAGACGGACACCTATGGCCGCCGCCAGCCGATGCCGCTGGCGCGGGATCATACCGGCGTTATCACCGTCAACGGGCGCATCCATATCATCGGCGGGCGTGTGGACAGCTTCCACACCAATTCCAACCTGCACCATTCCTATGATCCGAAGACCGACCAGTGGACGTTTCTGGCGCCTATTCCGACGGCGCGTTCGGGGCAGGGCTGCGTCTGGTTCAACAACCGCATCTTCTGCATGGGCGGCGAGGGCACCAACCGCGTCTATGGCCAGAACGAAGCCTATGATGCCGCAAACAACCGCTGGGAGAGCTATGCGCCCATGCTGACGCCGCGCCACGGCATCGGCGCTGTCGTGCTGGGCGATGCGATCTATGTCGCGGGTGGCGGGCCGCAGATGGGCGGCGGTGTGAAGAGTGCAGTGAACGAGGCGTTTGTGCTGGGTTAGGCGGTTCTTGCGCTTGCCATTTCAGAGAGTCTCAGCGTCATCGGGCTGTCGGCATCGGCCAATCCGGCAGTCACAGTGAAATGGTCGGCGTCCGGTACCTCTTCGTAGCGAGTCGCATTTCCTGCCGCAGCCCAGACCGCATTGATGCTGGCGGACTGACGCAGGTATTCCGGACTTTCATTGCCGCCGACCCAGGCATCGAAGGTGATGCTCGAAGGCGGCGTCCAGAGTCTTGGCGAGAAGGATCGCGCTGCGGGAATATCCAGTCCGAGTCTGGTGTTAACTGACGTTGGCACCAGCGGCTCTAGCTCGAACAGTCCGGAGATGGAAAGGCCTGCGGGCACCATTCTCTCGGGCAAATCGGAATCGATGGCCTCCCAATCCGTGGCCACAAGGCAGGCTGCGAGGTGGCCGCCAGCGGAATGGCCGCTGGCCACTACGGGCGACTGAAACAAGCCGTGCATGGTCCGCGCGGCCACGATCATCTGCTCGATAATGGTGCCGATGCTCACATCCGGACATAGGTCATAGCCCACCATACCGACTATGACGCCGTGCGCGTTGAGCCCTTTGGCCATATGACTGAAAAAACCCGGGTCAAGTGCCTGCCAGTAGCCTCCATGGATGAAGAGAACGGGCATCTTGTCTGATTTCGGCTGTGCAGGATCAAAGATATCAATGGTCTGGCGCGGTGTCGGTCCATAGCTGATTGTCCGGCGGCGGTCGCCAGCTTCTGCGCGATAGGCCGAAGCGTCGCGCGCCCATCCGGTGATCAGGGCAGGGTGCTCGGGCACCCGCGCGCGATTGTTGTATTCCGCCTCGAGATCGATCCGCATGGCTCAAACACCCGTTTTTGTCGTGCCGGGGTTTGTCACAACCCGGCCTGTCACCCGCTCACGGTGAAGCAGATAAAGACCGGATGCAATCACCACTCCGGCGCCGGTCAATGTCCAGCGGTCCGGCAGATCGCCGAAGACCAGCCAGCCCAGCAGGATCATCCAGACCATCTGGCTGTAGATGAACGGCGAGAGAACGGGAGCCGGGGCGCGCTTGTGGGCGAGGATCAGCAGCCAGTGGCCGAGTGCCCCGAATCCGCCGATCAGGATCATCAGCAGCCAGACCGACAGGCTTTCCGGCATTTTCCAGAAGAACGGTATGACGGGGGTCAGGATGGCGAGACCGCCAAGGCCAGAGTAGACCATCGTCGTGCCAGAACTGTCGTGCCGGGACAGAATACGCGTCAGGATTGCGAAAAGGGCATAGCAAACCGTGCCTGCCGCTGAAAACATCGCAGCCCAGTGCATGCCGCCAAATCCGGGTCGCGTGACGATGAGAATGCCGCAGAAGCCGACACCAATCGCCGCCATGCGTCTCGCGCCCACCCATTCGCCCAGCAGGGGACCCGACAGCAGTGCCACCAGCAGGGGAGCCACGAACATGATGCACATGGTTTCGGTCAGTTGCAGATACTGCAGCGCCACGAAATTGAGGATCGTCGAACCGAACAGCAGGAATGAGCGCGCCCATTGCATCCATGGTTTCCTGGTGACGAAAATACCGGGCTGCGTCCACGGATTGAGCACCATTGTCACGAGAACCACGCTGGAGAGGTAGCGCGCGAAGGTCGTCGGTACAGGACCGATCAGCGGATTGAGCGTTTTCGCGATGGCGTCGAGGCAGGCAAAGCACATCAAGGCCATGCACATCAGGCCGATTCCGGCCAGGCGTGCCGAACGTTCACGCGCGGCTTTCCGTGTGGAATCAGAGCCGCTTGGGGCGAGAGCTTCAGTCATTCATTCTGGCTGTTGCCGCGGGGAATCGAGAAGAATTCGCGGCCAAATAATACAAACAGACTAAACCCCATCCACAGGGGCACGCCAGTCATAAAGCCATGAATATCGCTGACGCATCCCATCAGGGCCAAGCTGCGCCATGCGCCGGTCTCGCAGCCAGGCCAGCGGACGGGGCAGGTGGTAGTTGAAGGCATTGGCGCGGGCGGCCTTGTAGACCGCGTTCACGCGGGGGCCCCGCGCTTGGGCATAGGCCTTGAGGCCAGTTTCGATGGCGTTTCGGTTGAATCCATCCGATGCCGGGAGACAGGCTGCCAGAACAGCGGCATCCTCGATGGCCATGGCCGCGCCCTGCGCCAGGAATGGCACCAGCGGATGCGCCGCGTCGCCGACAAGGGCGAAGGCTTTCTTCGCGAGATAAGGCGAGGGAGGACGGTCATGCAGGGTCCACACCGCCCAGGACGGAGCCTTTTGCATCAGATCGCGCAAGGTGGGTGCGGCAATCGCCATCATATCCGCCAGTCCTGCCGGATCGCCTGCGCGTGACCAGGCGTCATCGGTTGCAGAACTGCGGCGGATCACCACCAGATTGATCAGTCTTCCGGCCGCCACAGGATAATGAACGGCATGGCTGTCCCGCCCCAGCCAGAGATTGGTGACCGCGGCGCGGATGAAATCGGGTGTGTGTTCCGCCGGGATGAGCGTTCGCCACGCCTCCCAGCCCGGACGGTCAAGATCACGGGCATCGCCCAGAAGCTTGCGCGTCATCGAGCGTTGCCCGTCTGCACCAATCACGCAAAGCGCTTCTGTTTCAATCATCTCCGCGCCGTTCCTGAAGCAGAGATTCAGTTTTTGGCCGCTATCGCTGATCCGCTCCAGATCCCAGCCTTCCCGCAGGATCACGCTTGGGGAGCGCGAAACGGCGTCTTTCAATGCGGCATGGAGATCGGCCCGCAGCATGACCCAGAAGGGTGAAGCGTCGGCGGCGCGCTCGAACGACATGCGGGCATACGCCCTTGGCTCACCCCAGCGGCGGATTGCGACTTCAGTGGGCGCGACAGCAGTTCGTGCGAGAGCAGGACCTAGGCCCCATTGCAGCAGGATATGGCTGGCGTTGGGCGAAAGCTGCAATCCCGCACCGACCTCGCTTTCACCTGTGCGTTTTTCGGCTACCAATACGCGGTGACCTTTGCGGGCAAGCGCAAGGGCGGCGCCCAGGCCAGCGATGCCGCCTCCGATGATGACGACGGGGGCGGTGTGGCTCGTCAGATTACGCGGCCTCGGGCAGGAGACAGCCCTTCGGATCCGTCTCGTCGGCGTGGAGTTCACGGCGGTAGCGATAGAGCGTCGAGCAATAAGGGCAGATTTTCTCGTCATCGGAGCCCATGTCGAGGTAAACGTGCGGATGATCGAACGGTGCGGTCGCACCGATGCACATGAATTCCTTCGCCCCGATGTTAATCACGGCTGCGCCCTGATCGTTGTGGAAATGCGGAATGGTTCCGGCAGCCATGACTCGTTCCTTTGGATGTTGTTCTGGTTTAGCTGTGCGGGACCGGAAACGGAAGAGGGTTGGGGGCAACGCCATGCGCCGATGATGATTGTGTGAATCACAACCATTGGTTACGCCAGTTTCATGAAAATTTTCGACAACGCGGGCGTTTCCATTGCCTATATCGATGTCCCTCCGACCACCGAGGACCGGGGCGAGCCGATCCTGCTGATCCACGGCTTTGCTTCGACACATGCAGTCAACTGGCTGAATACGCTGTGGGTCAAGACCTTGACCCATGCGGGGCGGCGGGTCATCGCCCTTGACAACCGGGGGCATGGTGCGAGCACGAAGCTCTATCATGCTTCCGAATACGTCACTGATATCATGGCGGGTGATGCTGCAGCGCTGCTCACTCATCTTGGTATCCAGCGTGCGGATGTCATGGGCTATTCCATGGGCGCGCGGATTACGGCGTTTCTGGCGCTGGGGCGGCCTGATCTGGTGCGTTCCGCCATCCTTGGAGGCCTCGGCATCCACCTCATTCAGGGCGTCGGCCTGCCAATCGGCATCGCCGATGCCCTTGATGCGCCTGATCTTTCTGATGTGACCGATCCTATGGGCAGAATGTTCCGGGCCTTTGCCGATGCCAACCATCAGGACCGCAAAGCATTGGCAGCCTGTATCCGGGGGACGCGGCAGACGCTCAAAGCGGCCGGTGCGGCCATGATCAAGGCCCCGGTGCTGGTCTGTGTGGGCACGAAAGACCCGATTGCGGGTGATCCGCATGCACTGGCGGCGCTGTTCCCGAATGGCCGCGCTGTCGATATCCCGGATCGTGATCATAATCTCGCGGTCGGCGACAAGGTCTACAAACAGGCCGTGCTGGCGTTTCTGGATCAACGGCCATGAAGCATGAACGTATCACGGTTGAAACGGCTCTCGGGCTGCGTCTCGTGGGCGATATTTACGGCGTGGAAGGACCGCCGGTGATTTTCCTGCACGGCGGCGGGCAGACCCGGCACAGCTGGCGGAAATCGGCGGAGGCGCTGGCCACATCTGGCTTTCGTGCCTTTCCTTTCGATGTGCGTGGGCATGGCGACAGCGGTCGTGCGCCGGACAGGCGCTATACGTTCTTCGATTTTGCGGCGGATGCCCGCGCTCTGGCGCTGGAGGTCGGAAAACGCTGCGGCCAGAAGCCCGCTGTTGTTGGTGCGTCGCTCGGCGGATTGTCGTCGCTGATCGCAACGGCGCTGGAAGCCGATAATCCCTTCGCTGCGCTGGTTCTGGTCGACGTCACGCCGCGCATGGACCCGAAGGGCGTAGATGCGGTGCAGGGTTTCATGCGCGCCAAGGCCCATGAAGGCTTTGCAGGTGTTGAGGAAGCGGCTGCTGCCATTGCGGCCTATCTGCCCCATCGTCCAAAGCCGAAATCGCTGGATGGCCTGCGCAAGAACCTGCGCAAAGCCGCCGACGGCAGGCTCTACTGGCACTGGGACCCGGATTTTTTGGATGGCCCTTATCCGATCGAGACCGACAGGCGAAAGGTCGAGGCTGCGGCTGTGGCGGCAGCGGCACGGCTCACGATTCCGTCGCTGCTCGTGCGCGGCGGGTCGAGCGAACTGGTGCGGCAGGATCAGGCGGATGAATATCTTGCCCTCGCGAAAGGCTCGGAATTCGTCGATGTTGCCGATGCCCGCCATATGGTGGCGGGGGACAGCAACAGCGTGTTTACAACGGCGGTGCAGGAGTTCCTGACACGAAAGCTCGTCAGCGCCCGTTGAACATAGGCTTGCGCTTGTCCTTGAAGGCGGCGCGCCCCTCGGCGTAATCCTCGCTCTGGAAACATGCATCGGCCAGCGCTTGCAGATCGCGCATCGCCAGTGCGCCGGGAAGGCCTGCTGCTGCGTCAATTGCATGCTTGGCGGCATTGATGGTCATAGGGGCGCCTGCTGCGATAGTACGGGCGAGCTCCTGAACAGCCGTTTCCAGTTGCTCCTTCGCAATCACTTCGCCCACCAGACCAACCGCTAGCGCCCTTGCAGCGTCGATGCGCGCGGCACTGAAGAAGAGATGCTTCACAGGATCGGGTCCCATCAACGCTACCAGCGCTTTCAATGCCGATGGCGGATAACCAACGCCAAGCACCGCTGCTGGCACAGCGAAAACCGCATCATCGCTCGCCAGACGCAGATCACAGGCGGCTGCCAGACCTACACCCGCGCCGAAACAGAAGCCGTGAATCAGTGCTATCACCGGCTTGCCGATGCCCGCCACAGCCTCGAATGCCTTCACATTCTCGATCTCGTAAGCGCGGCTGCCTTCCGGTGTGGCGCGCTCCGTATCAAATTCGGCGATATCGGCTCCGGTTGAAAACGCCTGCGTGCCTGCACCCCGAAGGATGATGACACGCACGGCTTGATCCGCGTCAAGCATAGCAAAAAGCGGCGGAATCGCCTTCCACGTCGCTAGATTCACGCAGTTCAGGCGTTCAGGCGCGTCGATCCTGACCGTCGCGACGGTGGCATCGACCTCAGC
>CAXTUM010000102.1:0-8156 GCA_964247205.1 uncultured Beijerinckiaceae bacterium | reverse complement strand
AATTTGGCTTGAATCATCATAATCAAGTTATTGAAATTGCCAGCAACGATGGCTGAATTCCCAGCCGCGCGCGGCCTGATCGAACACAATCCTGGGCTTGTCCGCAATCACCGCAATGATATGCAGGGCACAACCTCCGGTCCCGCACATCGCCGCCGTGAGACAGTCGAGCTTCTCGCCATTCACGACAAAAACCCAGTCGTCCTGTACGATGGAATGCGATGTCCTCCACCCTTCGCCCCGTTTGACCGGAGCGGTCCCGCGCCGTTTCGGGCAGGCCGACTCCATCTTCACAACAGCCGCCGCCGCCTGTTTCTCGCCAGCGAGAAAGCCGGGCGTTGACTGCGCCGCTGCGCCCTGCGCAGATGCCATGCACGAAAGTGCGGCGATGCCTGCGGCAAAGAAAGACCCGCGAAACCGGGACAGCCTCACGGGTCAATCTCCATCTTGGTCGTGTCGTTCAATATCAGTCGTTGATAGTCCAGCTCGAAATCTTGCAGATGTTGATGTTGCGGCGCACGACCGTGGCGCCGCCCTGGAATGTCGCACGCAGGTCGAAGACGCAATAACCGGTCCCGTCGTTGATGTTCACCACCACGGACTGCCCGGACTTGAGCACGTCGTTGCCCAGGATATCCTCCTCCCAGGACTTGCTCGCCTTGTTCGAGGCCTGGAACTTGGTCATCGTAGAACTGGAGTTGTTGATCACCCTGACGCGGCGGTCGAGCGCCTCGCCGGGCCTTGTGGACATGATGGAAAAAGTCGCTGCAGCAGCAACAAGTACGGCAAACTTCAGCATAAACGCCCCCCAAAGCGTGTTGTCGGACAATCGTCCAATCCTTCACGTTATTTTTGCAACGTCAAGTTGATGGAAGCCCTCATGCGCAAATATGTTGCACACCGGGCGGGCAAGGTTCCGGGCGGCATATTGTATGCATGCCGCGCAGTCTCACACTACGATCATTGATCCCTGATACGGAAAGCGGTTTTCAACACATCCCGCTCACACGAAAGTCATTTTACGGCTGGGTTCGTTGATCGCACCTTCATTGCCTGCGCTGCATTGGCGGCAGCAGATTTGCCGCAGGAGGAAAGACCATGCAAAAATTCGTCATGACAATGATAGCCGCCGTTGCGGCAATAGGAAATGCAGGCGGAGCGTCGGCCCAGAGCGTTGATCCGCAACCCATCGTCGACACCATGTTCACCCTTGCAGGCAAACCGAAGAACCGGCCGAGCGGCGCCAAGGGTCAGTGCTTCACTGGCATATTTGAACCCAGCGCCGAGGCGAAGGCGCTGTCGAAGGCCGTGATCTTCACGAAAACGTCGAAGGTGGTGGCGCGCTTCTCGGTCGGCGGCGGCAACGCCAAGGTGGCGGATGGCGCGCGCGGACCCAACCGGGGCTTCTCCTTCCGGATTGACGAGGGCGGGCCTGGCCAGACCGAATTCGTCATGATCAACGCGCCCATCAACTTCGTGAAAACACCCGCGCAGATGCTGGCCTTCCTGCAGGCCCGCCTTCCCGGTGCAGACGGCAAACCGGATGCCGACAAGATCAAGGCCTTCACCGACGCCAATCCTGAAACGGCGATGCAAGGCAAATATCTCGCCGGAAAGCCCATCCCCGGCTCGTGGGTCGGCGTTAGCTACTGGGGCATCCACGCCTACACACTGACCAATGCAGCGGGCGCCAGCCAGGTCATCAAGTTCAGGATGGTCCCCACAGGCGGCGACGTGAACCTCACGGACGATGAGGCCAAGGCAAAGCCTGCGGAGTATCTTGTGCAGGATATGACCGAACGCCTCGCCACAGCCAAGCCTGCCAGTTTCGACATGATGGCGATCATGGGGCGTCCGGGGGACAAGACCGACAATGCCACGCAATTGTGGGACGGCGAAGACACGCGGCCGATGGTCAAGCTTGGCACACTGAAGATTGCTGCGCTTGAAAAGAACGAGACATGCGACGGAACGATCTTCGCGCCAACCATACTGGCCGATGGCATCGCCGGTCCAAAGGACGATCCGCTGTTCGAGATCCGCACACCGGCCTACGCCGTGTCGATCACGAACCGGAGCAACTGACACAGCGGTCGGGAGACCCGTCGCAAGCAGCGGCGGATTTTCCCGCTTCGTTCGGATTTTGGATGGGATGGTAGCAGGAGGCGGATTTGAACCGCCGACCTCCGGGTTATGAATCCGGCGCTCTCACCAACTGAGCTACCCTGCCACACGGTTCGGAGGCGACAAATTCACCCCTCATCCAACCAGTCGCGATATGAGGGATGACCTGCTCCCTGTCAAGGAAAACGGGGGCAACCACAGAGTGCCGCTGTCGCTCAATTGACAAGATACCAAACCCGGACTTCTATTCCCGACATTGCGCGGGGGATATCATGAAGACTATGCCGTGTTGTCTGGCTCTGGTGATGGGTTTTGCATTCACGGCAACCGCCCGGGCGCAATCCGCCGACAAGCCCGTCGCCGAACTGGGCGGCTATGGCGTCCTGACAATGCCGAAAGGAAAACCACGAGGCAGCATCATCCTGATGCCGGGCGGCGACGGCAGTCTGGGCATCACATCGGACGGCCAGATCACCCGGCTTCAAGGCAACCAACTCGTGCGCACGCGCGGCAGCTATGCCGCTGCCGGCTTTGCCACATTGACGCTGGATGCCTGGGGAAGTCCCGCTTCCGCCGTCACCCACATGCAGGGAATTGCAAAACCGGTGGTTGTCGTGGCCACCAGCCGGGGCGCGACCCGGATTCATTCTGCTCTTGCATCCCAGCCCAACGGCATCGTGATCACGTCAGGAATGCTGGAGCAGTTTCAGGCCAACGTCGGCACGCCGTCGACTTTGCCGCCAACCCTCATAATCCACCATCGTCAGGATGGCTGTTCGGTGACGAGACCAGCGTTGGTTGATCCCTTTATCGCATGGTCAGCCGGCCGGGCGAGGGTGACATGGCTCGATGGCGGACGCAACGAAGGTGACCCCTGCCAGGCAGCAGGACACCATGGATTTGCAGGAATCGATGGGCAGGTCGTGGCCCGGGTCACCAGCTTCGCCAGCAGCCTCCGGGGGCGTTGAGCCACCCGGCGCGATCCCCGGGATTACGACTCGGTTGATGGAACGGCAGCCAGCGGCGGCCTTGGCCCGGCGCCGCGTGCACCTGCACCGCCGCGGGGCGGAAATTTCGGCTTCAGCTTGGGTGCAGCAATCAGGCCTTCGCGGATCATCTGCTTGCGCGCAGCCTTGCGGTTGCGGCGGATGGCTTCCGCCTTCTCGCGGGTCTTCTTCTCGGACGGCTTCTCGTACGCCTTGCGCTGACGCAGCTCGCGGAAGATGCCTTCGCGCTGCATCTTCTTCTTCAGGACACGCATGGCCTGTTCGATATTATTGTCGCGCACGAGCACTTGCATGAGCTCTGGTCTCCTGAATAAAATTTATGTTTTGGCCGTCAAGCGGACGGCGTCTCGTCCGATTTCATGCGCCAGAGCGCAAAACCATCAGCCTTGAGGGCCGCTTCAGCCGAAGCGCGCGAAAGGCCATGGGGAAGGCTGCGACCGGGCGGAATGCTGCCGATCAACGTCCATGGGGCGAATTTGGGAGGCAGGGCCTCACCGTCATCCGTGGCTGCGAAGGCGCTCAGCGTCGCCTGCTTGCCGGAACGGAAGACAAAAATCATCATGCCGATGGGGCGAGGTGATCCGCTGCTGCGATTGGTCCAGCGCATCTCAGCGACGCCTGACAAAGGGTCGGTGCGCCGCGCCGGGCGGCGGGCCTGAATCGCCCTTGTGGCGGAAAACAAGCCGACCCTTGTCGAGATCGTATGGAGTAACTTCAACAGTGACGCGGTCACCTACGAGCGTTTTGATGCGGTTCTTCCTCATTTTGCCGGCGGTGTAGGCGACGAGCAGATGACCATTGTCGAGTTCGACGCGATAACGCGCGTCAGGCAGCACTTCCTGCACACGCCCCTCGAAAGTCAGGATATCTTCCTTGGCCAATACGCGCGCCCTTTTTCTAGTCGCTTGCAAGTCGTGAGGATTGCAAAAATTGCTGGGGAACAGAAGCGTTCCCGGGAATAGAAATGCCGAAACCCGGACGAAACAAATGTCCCGCCCGGATCAGGCAAAGCGCTATCCACAACCGCCGGTACATCCGCGGTCGATCGGGAACAAGCGCATGTCAGGCCAGTGCCACCGCATCAAGCGGGGCCAGCATGGCCGGATGAGGTATCAGTCGCCGACCTTCAGATTGTCAGCAGACGACTTGCCGGAGCGACGATCCGCCACGATCTCGTAGGAGATCTTCTGGCCGTCGTTCAGGCCGCGGAGGCCTGCACGCTCAACGGCGCTGATGTGCACGAAGACATCGGGTCCGCCGGCGTCCGGCTGGATGAAGCCGAAGCCCTTGGTGCTATTGAACCACTTCACGGTCCCAGTTTGCATAGTGAGTAACCTTCAGATGTTTGATATTAAAAGCCCTGCGCTCGCACGCAACCACTCAACGCATCGATGTTTTGAGAGGAGATTGTAGGCCCAGGCGATGCATTAGCGAACGCGGAAGGCGAAGTCAGTCGACCGAAACCCGATGCTGACCGTATAAATCGTCATTCCACAAAAAGCAACGAAAATATCAGTCCAGCCAAGACCAGGGCTGCTGCGGCTTTCCCGGCACAGGCGGTATCTCGGCCGAGAGGATACACCAAGCCTGTGCGATTGAAAGTTTTAACAAATGATAACAAAGCTATACGCTCTGCCATCAACCCTGTTTCTTCAGCCGCACCATCTTGAAATAGAGCCCGGGCACAACACCGGTCATCACGACATCGCCGCGCTTCTGAGCCCATTTGGCTACACGCGATACCTTGAAAGATGATGACCACCCTACGCGCTTCATCAGCGGGGCAATGGCGCTTTCAAACGCCGCCTGCAGACCGTCCTCCGCTCCGAAGCGGCTGATGATGGCGATCTCGCCGCCCGGTTTCAGCACGCGCATCACCTCGTCCAGTGCTTTCTCGGGATCAGGCACCAGCGTGATCACGAAAGGCACGGACACCACATCGAAACTCGCATCAGGAAAGCCGAGGTTGCAGGCATCCATCGCCGTCACGCCCTTGACATGGGCAAGGCCGAGCTTGCTCACCTTTTCCTGCGCCTTGCGCAGCATAGGCACTGAAAGATCGGATGCGATCACCTCGGTGTCAGGCCGGTAATACCGCAGCACAAGGCCGGTACCGGCGCCGATCTCCAGGATCCGCCTGCCCGCCGCAGAAGCCGCTTCCGCCACGCGACGATGCGACCCTGCGAGCAGCCAGGAATAGAGATAATCGTAGAACCGGGCCCATGTCTCGTAGACACGCTCCTGTTCCTTGAGATCGTACTGAACCGTCATGTCGGGAAATTTCCTTGGAAAAACGTCAGGCAGCAGCCATACCGGCCATCGCTGTCTGCTGTGCCCGTTCGATTGTCCCGCCGCCGAGCACGCGGGCATCCGGCCCTTCATTTTCGTAGAGAACGCAGGCCTGACCGGGCGCGACGCCCTCTTCTGCTGCCAGCAGTTCGACAAACAGCTGATCAGCGTCGCGGCGCAATAATCCTGCGCGGGGCGCACGCGTGGAGCGAACGCGGACCGCCACATCGACACCTTCAGCCGGGATGCGGTCCAGCGGCCAGTCACCGATCCAGTTGATCTCGCGAAGCGCAACCCGGCGCGTCGCCAGAGCCTCCCGCGGTCCCACGATGATGCGCTTACTGTCTGCATCAATCATGACGACATAGAGCGGTTCACCCGCCGCGATGCCAAGACCCTTGCGCTGGCCGATGGTGTAGCCGATCACACCCTCGTGCCGCCCCAGAACGCGGCCATCAAGATGCATTATCTCGCCCGGCTCCGCCGCGCCGGGGCGCAGCTTCTCGACGAGTTCCTGATAACGCCCGGCTGGCACGAAGCAGATATCCTGACTGTCCGCCTTGTCCGCGATTTCGAGGCCGTACTTGTGGGCGAGCGCCCGCGTCTCGGCCTTGCTCTTCAGGTGACCCAGCGGAAAGCGCAGCAGGTTCAGCTGCTCCTGCGTCGTGGCATAAAGAAAATAACTCTGGTCGCGGTCAGGGTCCGCCGCGCGGAACAGCACGCGGTTGCCGTCGCCGCCGGTCCGGCTCTGCACGTAATGCCCAGTCGCCAGCACGTCCGCGCCGAGTTCACGCGCAGTCGCCAGCAGATCGCGGAACTTCACGCGCCGGTTGCATTCCACGCAGGGGATGGGCGTTTCGCCCGCGACATAGCTGTCGACAAAGCGGTCAATGACCTCCTGACGGAAACGGGTTTCGTAATCCAGAACGTAATGCGGAATGCCGATGCGGTCGGCCACCGTCTTGGCGTCGTAGATGTCCTGTCCGGCGCAGCACGCACCCTTGCGGTGGATCGCGGCTCCGTGATCGTAGAGCTGCAGCGTCACGCCCACGACGTCGTAGCCCTGCTCCTTGAGCAGCGCCGCGACAACGGACGAATCAACGCCGCCCGACATGGCGACAACCACGCGGGTATCCTGGGGCGATTTCGCGATATCGAGCGAGTTCATCATGATGGCTGGTCAATAGCGGTTTTCAGGAGATCGCGGAAGGGGCAGGCCAATCCCGGCAGATTTTGCCGTCTCCGGCAGGCGTTGCCGGGATCATTGGCAGGAAGAGATTTGCTAAACCATTGAATTAAAGTCTGTTTTATTTGGCCTCCTTCGTGCAAGCCAAGGGTGCATTCAGGAGTCACCCGCGTTCATGTCAACCTCTGCCCTCATCAAGGATCTGCTTCCGCCCGGACCGGCCCGTGCGCCGGCAAGCCTGCGCAAGCCTGAATCAAAGGCGGACAGCCCGGATTTCGGCCGCGTGCTGGAGGATTCACGGCAGAAGGCAGAACCGCGCGAGAAGCCTGTGAAGCGTGATGCGGAAAAAGCCGATGCGCCGCGACCGGAGCGGGAAGCCGCACGTCGCGACGATGACAAGGCTCTGGGCGAACGGCGCGATGCCAGAGAACGCCTGGAGCCATCCGGGAAATCCGCTGAAGGCAGGGATGATGCGTCAGCCACTGCTGAAGCGCACGGCGGGACGAAAAAAGCCAAGGATGAAGCCACCGCCGGGACAGCGGACGAGAAGCTGGAACCAGCCAAGGCCGACGACAAGCAAAAGGAAGAAGCATCTGCGAGCGGGCAAACCCTGTCGGTCGCAAGTGCCGCGCAAACCCCGGCAGCGGCACCCGAAACAGCACTTACAGCTGATCTGCTGGCCAAGCTCGCAGCTGACACCATCCAGCCGGAAACCGCCGCAGCGACTGCCGTGGCCGTCACACAGGATCAGGTGACTGAAGCACCCAGACCGGCGGATACAGCGGTTTCCGGCACATCCGCTACCGCAATCATTGCTGCGCCAGTGCCCGCTGCTCCTGCAGCTGTCATGCAGGCCCCGACTGCCGAAGCCGATCAGCCCGTACAGTCCATCGGCGGTGAAAAATCGGCGCAACCGCCAGCGCCGGCAACACATGCCCTGACAACGCCAGCAGCGGCGACGGGCAAGGACGAAAGCCCCGACCAGGCTGGTACGGCCTTGGACAAGACCGCAAATGCCGCCAAACCCGAAGTTCCGCAAACCACGCATCACACGACGTCCGGTGCGGCGAAAGAGCTCGCCCGCGTCGTCGAGCAACTCGCGGAACCGAACGCACCCGCAACAGGCCAGCCAAACACCCTGACCGCGCTCCAGACCACGGCGGCAGATGCGCTGACCTCCGCCAGACCGCAGGACCAGGCCCATGCGCTGGCGCGCGCCGATGCGCCTGTGCCCTTGCAGGCCATTGCGGTCGAGATCGGCATGCGCGCCATGCGGGGTTCCAAGGAATTCTCGATCCGCCTCGATCCGGAGGATCTGGGCCGCATCGACATCAAGATGGAAATCTCGGAGGCAGGTCAGGTGCAGGCCAAGCTGGTGGTCGAGCGCGTCGAAACGCTGCAGCTCCTCCAGCGTGACGCCAAGACGCTGGAGCGCGCTTTCGATCAGGCCGGGCTCAAGACCAGTCCGGACGGGTTGCAGTTCTCGCTGCGCGATCCCGGCCAGCAGGGCCGCCAGAACGGACAGCACGATCAGCCACCCGGTCGACCTG
>CAXTUM010000101.1:0-8190 GCA_964247205.1 uncultured Beijerinckiaceae bacterium | reverse complement strand
TAGGAATAGAAGCGATAGCCGTTCCTGATGGCATGCGTATAGGCCTCGCGCATCAGTTCGAAGCCCGAAAAGGCTGAAACCAGCATCATCAGCGTTGATTTCGGCAGGTGGAAGTTGGTCATCAGCATGTCGGCTGTACGGAAGCGATATCCTGGCGTGATGAAGATGTCGGTCGCGGCGCTGTATGGCTGGACGCGGCCATCCGCATCCGCCGCACTTTCGAGCAGCCGAAGCGATGTGGTGCCGACCGCGATAACCCGCCCTCCCCGCGCCCGCGCCGCATTGATGGCGGCTGCGGTCTCAGCAGCTACAATGCCCCATTCGCTGTGCATCCTGTGCTGCGAAAGGTCGTCCGTCTTCACAGGCAGAAAGGTACCCGCGCCGACATGCAGCGTCACGAACCGTCGCTCGACACCTTTTGAATCCAGCTTCGCCAGCAGCTCCGGTGTGAAATGCAAACCTGCTGTCGGCGCGGCCACGGCGCCGTCGTGCTCGGCATACACCGTCTGGTAATCCGCAAGATCACGATCATCCGTCGCGCGCTTCTGGGCGATGTAGGGCGGCAGCGGCAGCACGCCGGCTGCGGCGATCACGGCATCCAGACCGGCACCGGACCGGTTGAAAGCGAGACGGACATTGCCATCGTCGCTCTTGCTGATCACGGTTGCCTCAAGTGGTGCTTTATCGGCGGCGCCAAAGACAATCCTGTCACCGGCCACCAATTTCTTCGCTGGCCGTGCAAACGCAATCCAGCTCCAGGCGTCCTCGCGTTTGTGGAGCATGATCTCGACTTTGGCCTCGAAATCACCGCGCATGCGCAGGCCGTTCAAGCGCGCCGGAATCACGCGGGTGTTGTTGAACACCATCACATCACCCGCGCGCAGATAGCCCAGCAGATCGGGAACCAGGCGGTCGGCGAAAGGCGGGGATGCGGCAGGATCAACCACCAGAAGCCGGGCAGAGTCGCGGGGTTCGGCGGGCCGAAGCGCTATGTTCCCGTCCGGCAGGTGGAAATCGAAATCACTGAGACGCATGGTCCAGCGGTCTATGGGAGCAGGTGCCGCACGGCAAGCCCTGCGCACTGCCACGGCGCAAACGCAAGCAGGCCCCGTCGCGAGGGCCTGCTCCAGTCCTGTGTCATTCGTCAGGCGAAGATGTAGCCCAGCGTTGCCAGCGACGTGACGTTGATGTCAACCAGCACAATCGAGCTTGTGGCGCTGGTCTGGATGATGACGCCCAGTTCGTGGCCGCTGGAGTGTGCGATAACGTCATCGGCAGACTTGAACCCGAACGCCGCGAGATCGAGAATGTCGCCCTTGTTGAAGTCATTGATCTGGTCGTTGCCGTGATCAGCCCAGAACACGAAGGTGTCGTTGCCGCCGCCGCCCGCCAGGGTGTCGTTGCCGCCCATGCCGTTGAGCTGGTTGGCCGCCGCGCTGCCCATGAACCAGTCAGCGAAGTCTGTGCCGATGACGCGCTCAATGCTGATGAACTTGTCTGTATCGCCCCAGCTGTCTTCGGCAAGGCCTGTTGCCAGATTTACCGAAACGCCGTGCCAGCCGTCATCCGCACGATAATCGACCGTATCGTTGCCGGTGCCGCCGTCAAGCGTATCGAAGCCGCGCCCGCCGGTCAGCATGTCGTTGCCGGTGCCGCCCTTGACCATGTCGTCGCCGAAATTGCCGCGCAGGATATCATCACCGCCCAGACCGTCGATCACATCGTTGCCGCCGCCGCCCTCGAACATGTTGGCGCTGCTGTTGCCAGACAGATTGTCCACAAAATCCGTGCCGCGGACCCGCTCGATGCTGGAATACGTATCGGTGTCGCCGTAGGTGTCGGTGGCCTTGTTGGTCAGCAGGTTGACTGTGACACCCTTGGTGCCGCCCTCGTCGGAATAGTCCACGAGATCGAAACCTGCGCCGCCGTTGATCGTGTCATTGCCGGCTCCGCCAACGAAATAATCGCTGTCATTGCCGCCGCTGAGCGAGTCATTGCCGGTTCCGCCATAAAGCTCGTCCTGGCCAGCCCCGCCCGACAGCGTGTCATTGCCAGCCCCGCCCACAAGGTAATCCGCCTTGTCCGATCCCGTGATCTTGTCGGCGAGGGATGTGCCGACCACGATCTCGATGCCGGAGACCTTTTCGTTGTTGCCGAAGGAGTCAGTCAGTGTGCCTGACTTCAGGTTCACTATGACACCCTTTGTGCCTTCATCGAAGATCAGCTTGTCGATGCCGTCACCGCCGTTGATGACTTCCACCGCACCGGTGTTCTTCAATGTATCGGCGCCATTCGTGCCTAGCACGTTGAGAATGACGGCCATGGAATTGCCTCCAGTCGTTGTTTGCGTCGTGACCCTTTCAAGAGATCATGATCATTTGCTCGCATTACGTTGCGTCACCGGCTTTTGGCCCCCAAACCTTATCAAACGGCGGATTTTTCTGGTTAAGCATTTCCTCGCCGCAGCGTTTCGCCTGGCATGACAAAGGAAGCTGCAAGCGTCGTCCTGAAATGCGCGGCTGTCTGTTGACAGACCGGAAACCAAACCGTCACGGCGGAACACACCCTTGCCTCCGCTGCCGCGACAGTTCAAATCTGCGCCATGCGTCCGTCGCTTCTTGATCCAGTTTTCGCGCCGCTGACCGGCCTCACGGGTGTCGGACCGAAGATCGCCCCGCTGTTCGACCGCCTGATCGCGCGCGACGGGCGGGGCGCGCGTGTCGTTGATCTTCTGATGCATATGCCGACGGGCGGGATTGACCGTCGCCTGCGCCCCCTGCTGCGAGATGCGCCCTATGGCGAGACAGTCACGGTGAAGGTGCGGGTTGAAGCACATCGTCCCTCGCCGACCGGACGCGCCAAAGCGCCTTTCCGGGTGCTTGTGTCGGATGACACGGCGGATATGGAATTGGTCTTTTTCAATCCGCGCGTCGGGCAGATCCAGTCCATGCTGCCCGTGGGCTCCACGCGCTGGCTCTCGGGCAAGCTCGAACTCTTCGATGGTTTGCGCCAGATGGTGCATCCCGAGCGCATTCTTGATGAGCAGCAACTGGCCTCATTGCCGCCAGTCGAGCCGGTCTATCCGTTGACGGAAGGTCTCGGCCCGCGCGTCGTGGCGAAAACTGCGCGCGCTGCATTGTCTCGATTGCCAGTGTTGCCGGAGTGGCAGGATCCTGCGGTGCTGGCGAAGCGCCAGTGGCCGACGTTTGCCGAGGCCATGCGGGTTGTTCATGATCCGGTTGACCTCTCGGCGTTTTCACCCGCCAGCATCGCGCGGCAGCGGCTGGCTTACGACGAGCTTCTGGCCAACCAGCTCGCGATCATCATGCTCCGCGCGCGCATGAAGAAGGCTACGGGGCTGCCCACCATAGGGACCGGCTTGCTGGAAGCGATGCTGCGCGCCGCCCTACCCTTCGCACTCACATCAGGGCAGGAACAGGCGCTCACCGAGATCGGCAAGGACATGGCCGGGCATGACCGCATGTTGCGCCTGCTGCAGGGCGATGTGGGATCGGGCAAGACGGTTGTGGGGTTGCTGGCCATGGCGCGCGCTGTCGAAGCGGGGAGGCAAGCCGCAATGATGGCTCCGACGGAAATCCTGACCCGCCAGCATTTCGAACGGATGAAGCCGCTGGCGGATATCGCTGGAATGCGGATCGCCCTGCTGACCGGACGCGACAAGGCTGCGGAGCGGCGCAAGACGCTGGAAGGTCTGGCCGATGGCACGATTGACATGGTGGTCGGCACCCATGCGCTGTTTCAGGAACAGGTGATCTTCAGCGACCTGGCATTGGCTGTGGTGGATGAGCAGCACCGCTTCGGGGTGCATCAACGTCTGGCGCTGTCTTCCAAAGGTGATGGCGTCGATCTGCTGGTGATGACGGCGACGCCCATCCCGCGCACGCTCGTGCTGACCTATTTCGGCGACATGGATGTCTCCGTCCTGCGGGAGAAACCGGCAGGCCGGAAGCCGATTGATACCCGCTCTGTCACGCTGGAGCGCATGGAGGAAGTCGTGTCCGGCATCGGGCGGGCGATTGACAGCGGGGCGCAGGTCTACTGGGTCTGCCCGCTGGTGGCAGAATCCGAATTTCTCGATGTCGCGGCGGCGGAAGACCGGTTCCAGCATCTGAAAGGGCTGTTCGGTGACAGCGTCGATATGGTCCATGGCCAGATGCCTGGGCCGGACAAGGACCGTGCTGTGGAGCGCTTTGCGCGAGGCGAGACCCGCATTCTGGTAAGCACCACGGTGATCGAGGTGGGTGTTGATGTCCCCAACGCCTCAATCATGGTGATCGAGCATGCCGAGCGTTTCGGCCTATCGCAGCTCCACCAGTTGCGCGGACGCGTGGGGCGCGGCGCGAAATCCTCGACCTGCATCCTGCTCTACAAGGCGCCGCTAGGGGAAACCGCGAAAGCTCGCATCGGCATCATGCGCGAGACCGAAGACGGTTTCCGCATCGCCGAGGAAGATCTGCGGTTGCGCGGTGAAGGTGATGTGCTGGGTGTCAAGCAGAGCGGCGCGCCGGGGTTCCGGCTGGCCGATATCGCAGTGCACGGTGATCTGCTGGCGATGGCGCGGGACGATGCCATGCTGCACCACACGCGCGATCCCGAATTGTCGGGCGAGCGCGGCAAGGCGCTCCGCGTATTACTCTATCTGTTCGAGCGGGATGAAGCTGTGAAGCTATTGCGGGCCGGGTAGCTCTTTCATCGCTTTGGCTTTGCCTCTGCCCTTTGCAGCCAGCACCTCCAGCTTCTTCTGCTCCTCCGGCTGGATGAGGCCTGCCGACATCACCAGCTTGGCCGCATCATCCGGGCTCATGTCGATCTCGATCACCGCTGATTTTGGCAAGTAGAAGAAGAATCCGGTCGTCGGGTTCGGCGCACAGGGCAGAAACACGCCGATGTGATCGCTTTTTCCCGGCATGCCAGCAGCCAACACGCCCTTGGGTTCGGCTGAAATCAGCACGATAGACCACATGCCCCTGGTTGGATATTCAACCAGACCTACCTTCTTGAAGCTGGTATCGCCCTGCGAGAAAACGGTTTCAAAAATCTGTTTCATGCTCTTGTAGAGGCCGCGCACGACAGGCATCTGGTCCAGCAGGCGCTCGCCGAACTGGAACATCGTGCGGCCCACGAGATTGGCCGTTAGAAACCCCAGGATCGTCAGCAGGAAGATCGCCACGAGCAGGCCGAAGCCCGGAATCGCGAAGGGCAGATAGGTCTCGGGCAGATAGAATGCCGGGATGATGGGTTTCACCCAGCTATCGATGGACGCCACGATCCACCACGTCAGGTAGATCGTGATGGCGACGGGACCGGCAATCACGACGCCGGTCAGGAAATAGGTGCGCAGGCGTTGCCAGGCCGCACTGCGCGGAGGCACAGGCGGCGGCAGATCAGGCAAGGGCGATGGTGAGTCGGACGTCATGGTGCTCCGGCACGATTCAAACCTGTGCGCGACCGAGATGTGGCGGGTTTACCGCAACACGGCAAGCAAAGCCTGACGGTTTTCAGCGTTTCCACGACATGACGACAAGCCCTGCCACGATCAGAACCACCGCGATGGTCTGGAAAGGCCCAGGCCATTCCGCAAGGACTGGAATGGCCGTCAGCGTGCCGATTACGGGAATCAATGGCGGATACCGTCCGGCTTCCGACGCGCCGATTGTGCGCGCGGCCCACCCCCAGAGCCACAAACCGACGATCATGTTCAGCACGGCCTGATTGAAAGCATGCGCTGCGATCAGCCAGAGCGGGATATTGGCGAGGTTGGATGGCAAAAACAGCCAATACATCGGCAGATAGGCCATCGACAGCACACAGAGGATCGAGGTCGCCAGCAGCGCATCGATTTTCCACTTTTGCACGGCAAGCGGATATCCGCCCCATATCAGGGCCATGAAGAAGAACAGGATATCGCCGATGACAACATCGCGGGAAGGTGCGGTGCTCGTTCCCATCGCGAAGAATACCAGCCCGGCCATGACTACCATCAGGCCGAGAACAGCTTGCCGCGTCAGTTTTGCGCCAAAAAGCAACGCTCCGCCCACCATGCTGATTGTCACCACCACGCCCGGACCAATGGTCGCCCCATGAGCGGCCGGCGCCAGCGACAGGCCCGTCATCTGCAGCATCGACATCGGTGCGCCGCTCATGATGGCCAGCGCGATGCCCTTGCCCCAGCCGATACCCGCGCAATTCGCGAAGCCCCCTGCCCTGAGAAACAGCGGCATGAGGAGCATGCCTGAAACACCGAACCGCAAGGCCGCGAGATCATAAGGCGTGAATCCGTTCAGCATGGCGTGACGGCTGATGACGAAATTGACGCCGAATATCGTCACGCTGGCGATCATGGCGAGAATCGCAAGTCGCCGAAGCCTTGGGCCAGGTGGCGTCAGAACATCAGAAGATGCTTTTTCTGCAACGACTGTTTCAACGGCGCTCACGGCGAGCGCCGCCTGTTCAGGCCAGTGCCTTCAGCGCGGCCTTGCCAGCATACAGCGCCTGGTCACCAAGCTGCTGCTCGATGCGCAGCAGCTGGTTGTACTTCGCGGTGCGGTCCGAGCGGGCAAGCGAGCCTGTCTTGATCTGCCCGCAGTTGGTGGCAACAGCGAGGTCGGCAATCGTGTTGTCTTCGGTTTCGCCTGATCGATGCGACATCACGGCGCGGTAACCTGCCCGGTGCGCCATTTCGACCGCCGCCAGGGTTTCGGTCAGCGTGCCGATCTGGTTCACCTTGACGAGGATCGCGTTGGCGTACCCGCCCTTGATGCCGCGCGACAGGCGCTCGACATTGGTGACGAAGAGATCATCGCCCACGAGTTGGCACGTCGCGCCAATCTTGTCTGTCAGCAGCTTCCAGCCCGCCCAGTCATCCTCGGACATGCCGTCCTCGATGGAGACAATGGGATAATCCTTGGCGAGCTTGGCGAGATAATCCACCTGCTTCTCTATGGGGCGCTTCACGCCTTCGCCGTGGTAATCATAGACACCATTCTTGAAGAACTCTGTCGCGGCGCAATCCAGCGCCAGATGCATGTCCTTCCCCGGCTTGAACCCGGCCTTGCCGATGGCATCCATGACGAAGTCGAGCGCAGCCTCGGCTGATCCAAGGTTGGGCGCAAAACCGCCTTCGTCGCCTACGTTTGTGTTGTGGCCGCCCTTCTTCAGCAGGCCTTTGAGCGTGTGGAAAACCTCGACGCCCATGCGCAGGCCTTCCGAGAAGCTCTTGGCCCCCGTCGGCATGATCATGAATTCCTGGAAATCGATGGGATTGTCCGCATGCGCACCGCCGTTGACGATATTCATCATGGGCACTGGCAAGACGCGGGCGGACGAACCGCCGACGTAGCGATACAGCGGCAGACCACGGGCTTCGGCAGCCGCCTTGGCGACAGCGAGAGAGACGCCGAGAATGGCGTTGGCACCCAGTTTCTTTTTGTTCTTCGTGCCGTCCAGCTTGATCATCGCCTCGTCGATGGCGACCTGATCCTCGGCATCCATTCCCACGATGGCGTCGTGGATCGTTGTCATCACATTGTCGACGGCCTTTGAAACGCCTTTGCCGAGATAGCGCTTGCCGCCGTCCCGCAGTTCCGATGCCTCATGTGCGCCGGTCGAAGCTCCGGAGGGAACCGCCGCGCGGCCCATGCAGCCATCTTCCAGAATCACATCCACCTCGACCGTCGGATTGCCGCGGCTGTCCAGAATTTCACGGGAAACGAGATCGACGATGGCAGTCATGGGAGTGGGTCCTTCGCGTGGAATGCGGCCTTGATGCAGGGCGGTTCTACCTGACGGCACGGATGGCGCAAGCCATGAAAACTGCGGGCAGCTGCGCCCGTTCAACCCACTATTTGCACACAGCAACCTGTAATTGCATCCGGCGCACCCATTCCGTTAGGGAATGTTAACCATCAAAATCTAGCACCTATGAAAAATAGCGGGGAAACACATGAAGATTCGCCAGTTTCTGTCCAGTTTCCGCATGCGGTTGATTGTCCTGCTGACCCTTATGATAGTCATGGTGGCCGGCATAGGCTGGCTGGGTGCACGGGAAGTCGAGCGCGGCCTGGTCCAGCAGAAGTATGCCGAAATGCGGTCCCAGGTAGATGTTGCGGTCTCCGTGATGAATTTCGAACTGGAGCGCGGCGCAAAGGGCGAAGTCACACCGGAACAGGC
>CAXTUM010000100.1:0-8190 GCA_964247205.1 uncultured Beijerinckiaceae bacterium | reverse complement strand
GTTTCTCGGCGAGGAAACCAATGTCGCGTTTGGCGACAAGGTGTCGGGTCCCAACCACATCCTGCCCACCAAGTTTGCCGCGCGGTACTCGGCAGGCCTGTCGGTGCACAAGTTCCTGAAGCCGCTGACATGGCAGCGCATGGACCGTGAGGCCTGCAAGGCGCTGGCGCCGGTTTCCGCCCGCATCTCGCGGATGGAAGGCATGGAAGCGCATGCCCGCACAAGCGATGTCCGCATGGCGAAATATGCACCTGGCACGAATGTCGATCTCGGCATGCCGGTTGAAGCCTGATGAGCTTCCGGCTCTCCAGCCTGTTTGATCTCACGGGACGGACCGCGCTTGTCACGGGCGGCAACAGCGGCATCGGCCTTGCCATGGCGCGGGCGCTGGGTCTGGCGGGGGCAAGCGTTGTGCTTGTGGCGCGGCGCAAGGAAGAGCTGGATGCTGCAACGAAGAGCCTCGGCGACAATGACGGGATTGCTGCCTTATCAATACCAGCCGATCTTTTTGCGCCCGATTGCGCCACGCGCATTGCGACTGAACTGTCGTCCCGCAACCAGCAAGTCGATATCCTCGTCAACGCCGCCGGCATCAATCTGCGCCAGCCATTCCGCGAAGTGACAGCCGAAGCCTTCGATCTGCACATGGCGCTGCACCTGCGCGCACCCTTTCTGCTGACACAGGCACTGGCACCTGCGATGGCTGCAAAAGGGCACGGTCGCATCATCAATCTGGCCTCGCTCCAGAGCACGCGGGCATTCCCTAACTCCGCTCCCTATGGCGCGGCCAAGGGAGGCGTCGTGCAACTCACCCGCGCCATCGCCGAGGAATGGTCGCGGCACGGGATCACCTGCAACGCCATAGCACCGGGCTTCTTTCCCACGCCGCTGACGGCTCCCGTCTTTGGCGATCCCGAACGTGCCGCGAAGAATGCTGCGCAAACCGCCATTGGACGCAATGGCAAGCTGGATGATCTGGCCGGAGTGACCGTGTTTCTCACTTCGGCCGCTTCGGCCTATATCACGGGCCAGACATTCGCCGTCGATGGCGGTTTCACGGCGAAATAAGGGGAGGGGGCATCATGAAAGCGCTGGTGTATCTCGGCCCGAACTATTTGGTCTATCGCGATGAACCAGATGCTGCACCGCTTGCAGACGAGGTGCTGATCAAGGTCGAGGCGGTCGGCATCTGCGGCTCGGACATGCATGCCTACCACGGCTTTGACAGCCGAAGGCCAGCACCGCTGATCCTGGGTCACGAAGCTGCAGGGCACATCGTATCCGGCCCGCGCAGCGGCGAGCGCGTGACCATCAATCCGCTCGTGGTGGACCCTAACTGTCTCTATGCCATCGAAGGCCGGTGGCATCTGTCGCCCACGCGCCAGATCATTTCGATGCCGCCAAGGCCCGGCGCCTTTGCCGAATATGTCCGCATTCCCGAACGCAATGTTGTGGCCGTTCCTGACGATCTGCCTATCGCGCATGCGGCACTGGCCGAACCCATAGCGGTGGCATGGCATGCCGTGCGGATCGGCATGGAGCGCCTGCATCAGCCGCTTGCGGCGTGTCGTGTGGCGGTGCTGGGCGGAGGCGCCATCGGACTGGCGTCTGCCATTATTGCGCGGCATTTTGGAGCGCATGACATCCGCATCGGCGAGACCAATGCGAAACGCAGGGCGTCGCTCAAAGACCGCGAGAATTTCGATGCCTATGATCCAACCGCACCTGATTCCATCGCCGAAAACACTGTTGATCTCGTGATCGACGCGGTTGGCGCAGCTTCCACGCGCGCCGCTGCCTCGGCCATGATCAGGCCGGGGGGCGTGATCGTTCACGTCGGTTTGCTGCCCGGACTGGAGGGGCTTGATATCCGCAAGATCACCTTGCAGGAGATAACGGTCTTGGGTTCATACTGCTACACGCCGAAGGACTTCCAGGATACGGTGCGCGCACTTGCCGGGCGTCAACTCGGCCCTCTGGGTTGGTTCGAGGAGCGCTGTCTGGCGGATGGCGCAGGCGCTTTCCAGGATATCGACACTGGCGCCACCGCCTTCGCCAAGATCATCCTTCGGACCTGAAAAATGGACATCAGGCGTGATGCAAATCCGGAGCGCTCCGGATCACGCAATGCCGCAGTAGACGCTCGCGTTCCTGCGCCCTATCTTATGAGTCGCACCTGCCACCAAACGGAGATGACATGGCTGTCCTGATCGAATATTGCGGCTCTTGAGGCCACGAACCCCAGGCCCTGCGTGTCAGGGCGGAACTTGAAAAGCGCGGCGTGAAGGATGTGCAATTGAAGCGCTCCTCCGGCGGTGTGTTTTATGTCTACGTCGATGGCCAGATGCGCTTTTCGCGTCACGAAACCGGACGCTATCCGCTGCCGGATGATATCGATGGCTTCGTCAGGCAGGGCTAGCCCGAGGCACGAGACATTTTTTCGATCGGGTGATGCTCCTATGGGTGGACAGCGCGTGATCAAAACCGTATAGCAGCCTCCGTCCGCAGGAGACCATAATCGGTCTTCTTCGCGCAGGCCCAGATAGCTCAGTTGGTAGAGCATGCGATTGAAAATCGCAGTGTCGCTGGTTCAATTCCAGCTCTGGGCACCATTTCCTCTCTCTTCTCCAATTTTAAACCGCACGTCCTGTGTGATGAAGCCAGTTGCGGCCAGCGCAATTTTGCGCCGACAGTTTTGTTAGATTCATACCCATATGTTTCATTTCATAAATAATGAAACATATGTTGCATTTCCGAAATCCTCGACCTAACCTCCCTCCATGCAAGAGATCGGCATCGCCGCACGCCTGCTCGATGCGTTCGAGGATCTACCCGCGCAGCACCGGGCGGCGGCGCGGTGGATGCTGGATAATCCGGAGGATGTGGCGCTGCTCTCCATGCGGGAGCAGGCCAAGCGCGCCGGTGTTCCCGCCGCGACGTTGACGCGCCTGGCGCAGCGGCTTGGCTTTGACGGCTTCGACGGCCTGCGTGAGACCTATGCGGCCTCGCTGCGAGGGCGCCAGGATCATTTCGCGGCCCGCGCTGAAGAGTTACTGGCGCGGCAGGGCCTTGATGGCGATGCGGCGCTGGCGTCGGATATGCTGGCAGGGCTCGCAGGCCATTTGAAGTCACTCAGCAGCGCCGGGACGCTGGATGCCGTGGCGCGCGCCGCCGATATCATTGTCGAGAGGGAGAGACTGTTTTGTGTCGCGGCCCGCTCGGGCTTCACCGGGGCCTATCTGGGGGCATATCTGCTCTCGCTTGTGGGGGAGCAGACGGTTCTGATTGACGGCGCCGGTTCTGTGGGACTTGACCGTCTGCGCGATATTGGCCGGCGCGATGCCATTCTGGCGCTCACTATCAAGCCCTACACCCGAATTACGGTCGAGGCCGTGGCATTCGCTGTTGAGCGTGGCGCGGCGGTGATCGCGCTGACTGACAGTCTCGTGTCGCCCATCGCGAAGGATGCGGCGGCCTGCATTATCGTGCCGACCTCGACGCCCTCCTTTATCCAGACCGTCGCTCCCGCGCTGATCATTGTTGAATGCATGGCCGCGCTGGTCGCGGCGCGGCGGGGCAAGCGGGCTGTCAACTCCATCGCCGAGGCAGAGAGCCATCTGGAGCGCTTCGGCTCCTATGTTTCGGACAAGCCAGCGAGAGGAAAAGCGCCGTGAGCAGTTCCACCCGGAAAACCAGCATCCTGCATCGCCAGATCGCTGGCGGCGACAGCATGCCGGTGGCCGTCGCCGGGCGCGGTATCGAGATCATAGACAGCAATGGCAAGGCGTATATCGACGGTTCGGGCGGCGCGGCGGTGTCCTGCCTCGGCCATGGCCATCCGCGCGTCAACGAGGCGATCAAGGCGCAGATCGACCGGATCGCCTATGCGCATACCTCGTTTTTCACATCCGATGCGGCGGAGGAACTTGCGGATCATCTCGTGGCCCATGCGCCGGAAGGGCTGAATCACGTCTACTATGTTTCAGGGGGCTCCGAGGCGATGGAGGCGGCGCTGAAGATGGCGCGGCAGTATTTCACCGAGCGGGGAGAACACGCCCGCGTCAACTTCATTGGCCGCCGCCAGAGCTATCACGGCAACACGCTGGGGGTGCTTGCCGTCGGCGGCAATCTGTGGCGGCGGCAGCAGTTCGCGCCGCTGCTGTTCAGTGCGCACCACGTCTCGCCGCCTTACGCCTACCGCGACAAGCGGGATGACGAGACGCTCGAGCAGTATGGGGCAAGACTCGTCGCCGAACTGGAGGCGAAGATCGCAGAACTTGGCCCCGAAACCATCATCGCATTCGTGGCAGAAACCGTGGGCGGCGCGACGCAGGGCTGCACCACACCCCCGCCGGGCTATTTCAGGCGCATCCGCGAGATCTGCGACCGTCACGGAATCCTGCTCATCCTCGACGAGGTCATGTGCGGGATCGGGCGCACCGGAACATTGCACGCCTGCGAGCAGGAGGGTGTTTCTCCTGACCTGATGGCCATCGCGAAAGGGCTTGGTGCGGGTTACCAGCCCATAGGGGCGGTCTTGCTGTCGGGTAATATCTTCGAGACCTTCCGGAAGGGATCAGGCTTTTTCCAGCACGGACATACCTATCTCGCGCATCCCGTGGCCTGTGCTGCTGCGCTGGCCGTGCAGAAAACCATTGTGGACGAAAACCTGCTGGAGAACGTGCGCGTCCAGGGCGCGCATCTCGAACGTCGCCTCAAGGAGCGCTTCGGCAACAATCCAAACGTCGGCGATATCCGCGGGCGCGGTCTGTTCTGGGCCATCGAGTATGTCACGGACCGCTCCACCAAAGCCTCGTTTGATCCGGCATTGAAACTCAACGCAAGGGTCAAACGTGAGGCGATGTCTCGCGGTCTCGGCATCTACGCGATGCCCGGAACCATCGATGGCAGAACGGGCGACCACAACATGCTGGCCCCGCCCTTCATCTGCACATCGGCTGACATCGACACCATCGTCGAGCGATTGGGCGATGCGGTGGATGCCGCAATAGCAGGACTCTGAACGCGCAATCCAAAGTCTCATCCAGGGAGGACAAACGACATGAAAACATTCATCGGAGCCATTGCAGGCCTTATGGGACTGGCTGCCGGCCAAAGTGCGTTGGCGCAGCAGGCCGGACCAACGCTTGAAAAGATACGCCAGCGCGGTGAACTCGTTTGCGGCATCCACGTCGGCCTGCCGGGTTTCGGCGCGCAGGATGTCAACGGCCAGTGGAGCGGTCTCGATATTGACCTCTGCCGCGCCGTGACGGCTGCCATCTTCGACGATCCCAAGAAGGTGAAACTCATCACTACCACGCCCTCCACACGCTTTGTTGTGGTCCAGACCGGCGATGTCGACATGCTGGCCCGCAACGCGACCTACACGATGTCGCGCGATACAGCGCAGGGCATGGCCTGGCCGGTGATCAACTTCTTCGACGGGCAGGGTTTCATGGTCAAGAAAGCGGCCAATATCGCCAGCGTCAAGGATCTGAAGGGCGCGTCAATCTGCGTGACGCAGGGCACGACAACGGAACTCAACCTCGCGGATTATTTCCGCACCAACAAGCTGGACTACAAGGTCGTCACATTCGGCACCAACGAGGAGGGCGTCAAGGCGCTCGAATCCGGTCGCTGCGATGCCTTCACGACGGATTCATCCGGTCTGGCAGCGGAGCGACTGAAATTCGCCAAGCCGGACGAGTATGTGATCTTGCCGGACCTGATCTCGCGTGAACCGCTGGGACCTGCCGTCCGGCGTGGCGACGAGGGCTTTGCAGCGCTCGTCCGCTGGGTCCATTACGCCATGGTGAATGCCGAGGATCTGGGTATCACGCAGGCCAATGTCGAGCAGATGCGCACGACCTCGACAGCGCCGGAAATTCGCCGGTTGCTGGGCGTTGACGGCACTTTCGGCGCAGGCATGGGTTTGAGCAATGACTGGGCCTACCGGATCATCAAGCATGTCGGGAATTACGGCGAGAGCTTCGAGCGCAATGTGGGCATGGGTTCTCGGCTGCAACTGAAGCGCGGCGCCAACGACCTCTGGACACGGGGCGGTCAGCAATACCCGTATCCGATCAGGTAAGGCGTCAGCCTGAGGCAAGCGTGAACCGGCTGACCGGATTACGCTTGCCTGACTCTGGGCATTGCGCTTTTGCATGCTAAACTTCGGCAATGACTGTGCCACCACCCGCCGATTCCGCCTTTGTCGCGATCCGTGATGTCTCGAAGCGCTTTGGCGGTGTCTCGGCGGTGGACGGCGTGTCGGTCGATATCCGCAAGGGTGAGTTCTTTTCGCTGCTTGGTCCATCAGGCTGCGGCAAGACCACGCTGATGCGGATGATTGCCGGGTTTGAGCGGCCCGACAGCGGCAGCATAATGATCGATGGCATGGATATGGCCGCGATCCCGCCGCATGAGCGCCCCGTGAACATGATGTTCCAGAGCTATGCGCTGTTTCCGCATCTCTCTGTTTGGGGCAACATCGCCTTTGGCCTCAAACAGCAAAAGCTTGCGCGGAAGGTGATTGCCGCACGCGTTGATGAGATGCTGGCGCTGTTGCAGCTTGAGGGTTTCGCCAAACGGAAGCCGGACCAGCTCTCTGGCGGCCAACGGCAGCGGGTGGCGTTGGCCAGGGCGCTGGCGCGAGGGCCGAAGGTGCTTCTACTCGACGAGCCACTGGCCGCGCTGGACAAGAAGCTGCGCAAGGAAACGCAGGCCGAACTCAAGCGCATTCAGGCGCTGAGCGGCGCGACTTTCATCATTGTGACCCATGACCAGGAAGAGGCCATGGCGCTCTCCGACCGCATCGCCATCATGCGTGGGGGGAAGATCATCCAGATCGACGCGCCGGGTGTGGTTTATGACCGGCCTGTAAACCGCTATGTCGCGGAATTTGTCGGTGAGGTAAACCTGTTTCCGGCCACGGTGACGGACCTGCCCGATGGCAAGATGCTCGTCGCCGCGCAGGGCGTGCAGGGCACCGTGACAATGAAAGCCGAGGGATTGCCCGCCGGTGACGGCTACTGGCTCGCCATCCGGCCGGAGCAGATGCGTCTGGCCGCATCACAGACCATGGCCGCTGATCACTGGATGCCTGGCCTGATCGAGGACAGGGCGCATCTGGGCGCGCAGGTGGCGTACCGCGTTCATCTCGCGGGCGGAGAACGGATCAGTGCGCTGGTGGCGTCGCAAGGGCTTGAGGCGCGGCATGTGGCAGGCGCTGACATCCTCGTGGGTTTTCGTGCTGCCGACGCGCAATTGTTGCGGGATTGACCATGCGGCTGGCGGGAGCAAAGCGTGATTGGGGCAAGACCATCATCGTCGGCCTGCCCGCGCTGTGGCTGGGCCTGTTCTTTCTCGTGCCGTTCCTGATCATCCTGCGGATGAGCCTGTCGGACCCGGCGTCCGCGCAACCGCCTTACAAGCCGCTGCTCGACTGGTCTCAGGGCTGGGAAGGGTTCACCACCTTCATCGCTGCGCTGGATATCGAGAATTACGTCACCATCCTGACAGATAACCTCTATGCCTCGGCCTTCATAACCTCGTTGCGCATCGCCGCACTGGGAACGCTGCTGACGCTCCTCGTGGGCTATCCCGTCGCGCTCGCCATGGCGCGTGCCAGCAGGCGCTGGCGGCCTTTCCTGATTGCGCTCGTGATCCTGCCGTTCTGGACGAGCTTTCTCATCCGCGTCTACGCCTGGATCGCTATACTCAAACAGGAGGGGTTGCTGAACCAGTTGCTGCTGGCGGCAGGTTTGATCTCCGCGCCGCTCGATATCCTGAACACTGAAATCGCGGTGCAGATCGGCATTGTCTATTCCTATCTGCCATTCATGGTCTTGCCGCTTTATGCCGCGCTGGAGAAGCATGATCCGGCTTTGGTAGAGGCCGCAACGGATCTGGGCTGTCCGCCGGGGCGGGCATTCTGGCTGGTCACGCTGCCGCTGTCGCTGCCGGGCATCATCGGCGGATGCGTGCTGGTTTTCATCCCTGTCATGGGCGAGTTCATTATTCCCGATCTGCTGGGCGGGTCCGATACGCTGATGGTGGGACGGCTGGTCTGGACCGAGTTCTTCAGCAACCGTGACTGGCCCATGGCCTCCACAATCGCGATGCTGCTGCTCGCGATCCTGACCATTCCGATCCTCTATGGTCAGCGCCGTCTGACGCAGCAGGCTGGTG
>CAXTUM010000099.1:0-8193 GCA_964247205.1 uncultured Beijerinckiaceae bacterium | reverse complement strand
ACCTGCGTGATCGTCGCGGCAAATCAGCCCGCATCGCCGAGCGCCAGGACAACAAGCCGAAAGTCTGATCTCTTTAGCCCCTCTTCTGAAAAGCCGCCGCAGGGCGGCTTTTTTGTTGCTGGTTTCCCGCAAGCGGCGATATGTTCCATCCCAATCAGAAACCGCGGGGGAAGAATATGACGAAGGCCATCATCAACCGGCGTCTTTTCGTGGCGTCATCCGCCGCTGTCATCGCAGCACCGGCAATTGTGCGCGGCCAAAGTGCCTGGCCAGCAGGCCGCAACATCAAGATCACAGTGCCGTTTCCTCCAGCGGGCGCCACCGATGTTCTGGGCCGCATCATGGCCGAGCGTCTGGGCGAATACTGGGGCGCCCGGGTCGTCGTTGAGAACAAGGGCGGCGCCGGCGGCAACATCGGCGCGGAACAGGTTGCTAGGGCGGCGCCGGATGGCGACAATATCCTGATTGCCTCGTTCGGCATGGCGGCCAATCCTGCGCTCTATTCCGCAATGACCTATGACCCGATCGCGGATTTCGAGCCCGCGACGCTGATCGCCATGGTGCCCAACATCCTGGTTGCGGGAAAACATGTGCCTTACAGCAACGTGCAGGAGTTTGTGGCCTACGCCAAGGCGAACCCCGGAAAAGTGACCTATGCTTCGTCTGGCATCGGCACCTCTGTGCATCTGGCGGGCGAAATCTTTCAAAAACTCACCGGAGC
Organism: uncultured Beijerinckiaceae bacterium; assembly: GCA_964247205.1. GTDB lineage: Bacteria > Pseudomonadota > Alphaproteobacteria > Rhizobiales > Beijerinckiaceae > JADCCX01. The sequence goes on along the minus strand of CAXTUM010000099.1, from coordinate 7,472 downwards.
CAGGATGCAGCATGTACCGTATCGGGGAGCGGCGCTGGCGGTGCAGGATATTCTCGCTGGCCAGGTTGATGTGATCTTCGACAATATCACTTCAACGCTCCCCCAGGTGCAGGCCGGCGCGCTGAAAGGGCTTGGCATCACCACCGCCAAACGCTCCACCCATGCGCCCGACCTGCAGCCGATTGCAGAGGTCGTGCCGGGCTATGATGTGACGTCCTGGTTTGCCTTCTTTGTGCCAAAAGGCACCCCGCGCTCCATTATTGACCGCATCAACGCGGATACGAAACGCGCGCTCGCTCATGAGGGCACCAAAACGAAGCTGGCCGCGCTGGGCGGTGAGGCCGTGGGCAGCACGCCGGAGGAGCTCGGCGCATTTCTCAGAATCGAGACCGACAAATGGGGCAAGCTGATCAGGGAATTGGGCATCAAGGCCAACTGAACTGATGACTTCTGCAAGCATGAGCCGCCCCCTCAACATCCTCTCCATCCAGTCCCATGTCGCCTATGGCCATGTCGGCAATTCCTCAGCCGTGTTTCCCATGCAGCGGCTAGGCTGCGAGGTCTGGCCGATTCACACCGTACAATTCTCCAATCACACCGGGTATGAACAGGGCTGGACCGGCCGTGTCTATGACGGACAGATGATTGACGAAGTGGTCGGCGGCATCGCGGCTCTGGGCAAGCTTTCGGAATGCGACGGTCTGCTCTCGGGCTACATGGGCTCTTCCGATATCGGTCATGCCATCCTCGCGGCAGTCAGCCGAGTGCGGGAAGCGGCGCCGGGCGCGGTGTATTGCTGCGATCCCGTGATTGGCGACATCGGCAAGGGCATTTTCGTGCGCTCGGGTGTTCCGGAGTTCGTCAAGGGCCGCGCTGTGCCAGCCGCCGACATCATCACGCCCAACCAGTTCGAGCTGAACTATCTCGCGGGCATGGAAACCCAGACACTCGCTTCGGCGCTGAAGGCGGTTGAGGCCGTGCACGCGCTCGGACCAAAGGTCATTCTGGTGACCTCGCTCGTCACGGAAGAAACACCCGCCAATGCCATGGACATGCTTGCATCAGCGGGTGGTGAGACATGGCGGCTGCGCTCGCCGCTTCTCGACGTCAGCGTGAACGGTGCAGGTGATGCGATTGCCGCCGTGTTTTTCGTGCACTGGCTGCGCACCGGATCCGCAGCCGAGGCGCTGCAACTGTCGGGATCGTCGATCTACGGTGTGCTTCGCAAGACAGCAGATGCAAAGTCTCGCGAGCTGGTCACGGTTGCGGCGCAGGAGGAGTTCGTGCGGCCGTCCCAGTTGCTGGTTCCCGAAAAGCTTTGAATTTTCGCCAGCACGGTTTGTGGACGTTGACCGCACGACCGCGCTGCTTTCACTTGCAGCCCGCTGCCCCAGCCCTTATCTGAAACGCCATGCCAGTCCGAGTCCAGGAAGCCATCGACGCCATTGCCAACGGGGAGATCGTTGTCGTCACCGACGATGATGACCGCGAGGGAGAAGGCGACCTCATTGTCGCCGCAACGCTGTGCACGCCGGAGAAGATGGCGTTCATCGTGCGCCACACATCAGGCATCGTCTGCGCCCCGATCACGCAGGAGGATGCACGCCGCCTGAGGCTTGACCCGATGGTGGCCCACAACGATTCCAATCATTCCACAGCCTTCACGGTTTCCATCGACTATAAGCCCGGCATGACCACGGGCATCTCGGCCGAAGAGCGCACCTCGACATGCCGCGGCCTCGCCAATCCAAACGCCGGCGCCAATGATTTCGCCCGGCCCGGCCACATCTTCCCGCTGATCGCCAGGGATGGCGGCGTGCTCATGCGTTCGGGACACACGGAAGCGGCGGTAGACCTCTGCCGCATGGCGGGATTGCCGCCCGTCGGTGTGATCTGTGAGCTTGTCAACGACGACGGCACCGTGACCAAGGGCCAGCAGGTCGCGGATTTCGCCGCAAAACATCACCTGAAACATGTCACCATTGCGGATATGATCGCTTGGCGGCAGGCGCGCGAGAAACTCGTGGAGCGTATCAGCCAGTTTCCGGTGGAAAGCCCCATCGGCACGATGCAGGGCTATGCCTACAAGACGCCGTTTGACCCGGTGTATCATCTCGCCTTCGTCTATGGCGGCATCGGCAAGGGCGAAAATGTGCTGGCCCGCTTTCACAAGCCCAACATCATGAACGACATTTTCCAGGCGCCTCCCGCCATCGGCAAGGCACTGGAGCGCTTCAAGGCGGCGGGCAGCGGCGTGATAGTCTATCTGAGGGATGGAACGGCAGGCGTACCAGCCACACCGCTGGATCACGGTTCATCCGATGCCATGCGCAACGAGCGCTGGCGCGAAGTCGGTGTCGGCGCACAGATCCTGCGGGATCTCGGCGTGCGGTCCATCCGCAACCTTTCCTCAAGCAGCCGCTCCTTCCCCGGCCTCTCAGGCTTCGGCATCGAGATCACGGGTACGGACACCCTGGAATGAGGAGCTGGACGGCGGATCCGGTATTTGAACCGGAACTTGACCGCCTGTTCATGGCAGAGGCGCTGGACCTGGGCCGCGCCAATCTTGGCCGGACATGGCCAAATCCTTCGGTGGGCGCGGTTGTAGTCAATAACGGCGCCGTCGTAGGGCGGGGCGCAACGCAGCCCGGCGGCCGCCCCCATGCCGAAGCGCTCGCGCTGGCCGAAGCTGGCCTGAAGGCCATTGGCTCAACTCTCTATGTGACACTGGAACCCTGCTCGCATCGCTCGGTGCGCGGCGGCACGCCATGCCTGGAACACACCATACTTGCGGGCGTACGCCGCGTGGTCTCGGCCATCGATGATCCCAATCCCCATATCAGCGGCATCGGACACGCTCTGCTGCGCAGTACAGGCATCAGCGTTCACCTGGGAGAAGGCAGTGCAGAGGCCTTGCGCGATCACCGCGGACATATCCTGCGGGTGCAGCAGGGGCGGCCGATGGTCACGTTGAAACTTGCGCAGACCGCTGATGGCTACTGTGCGCCTGCGGGAGGCGGGCGGCTGCCAATCAGCGGCGAATCAGCCATGCGCGAGGTGCATCTGTTGCGCGCTTCCCATGATGCAATCATGGTGGGTGTCGGAACAGTTTTGTCTGACAACCCCCAACTCAACGTCAGGTTGCATGGACTTGAGGATTTTTCTCCTGTTCGGGTGATCCTCGACAGCAGGCTGAGGCTGCCGCTGGCGTCTGCCCTGGCCGCCACGGCGCAGCACATACCGGTCTGGGTTATCGCGGCAGACGATGCTCCTGCTGCACAGGAACTGGCCTTGCGTGAACGAGGCATCGAGGTCATGCGTATCGGACGCGGCGCCACCGGCGCACTCGATCTTGCAGCTGCATTGCGCCTGCTGGCAGTGCGAGGCATTACCCGGATTTTCTCGGAAGGAGGGCCAACGGTGGCAGACGCGCTTGCCAGAGCTGGACTGGCTGATGTCGTGATCGTGTCAACGGCAGATCACAGCCTCGGATCTCCCGGCATTGCAGCTATGCGACCCGGCATGGCATCTGCTCTGGCTGACAGGACCCGCTACATGAGGCTCAGCGAAAAGCGCTACGGCACCGACACCTTCATGACTTACGAGAGGACAGGCTGATGTTCACCGGACTTGTCAGCGACATCGGAGAGATCGTTGCAGCCGACGGCGATAGCAAGTCATTGCGTCGTTATATCATTGATTCTGCCTATTCCTCTGACAGCATTCCACTTGGGGCATCCATCGCATGCTCCGGCATTTGCCTGACCGCAGTGGCGGTTGAAGCCATTGGAAACCGCTCCCGCTTCACGGTTGAAGCAGCGGCAGAAACGCTTGAGCGCACCATGGCGGGGAGTTGGCGCCCCGGGACGCGGATCAACCTTGAACGCTCTCTGCGGGTGGGTGACGAACTTGGCGGCCACTTGGTTACGGGTCATGTCGACGGCATCGCAACCATCACCAGCCGTGACGCAGTGACAGATGCGAACGGTCCCTGGGGTCCGACAGCCCGGTTTGCGATTGAGGCGCCGCCAGCGCTGGCCAGGTTCATTGCGCAGAAGGGATCAATCTGCCTTGATGGCGTCTCGCTGACCGTGAACAGCGTGTCGGGCTCCATATTTTCCGTCCTTCTCATCCCGCACACGCTTGGGGTGACAACCTTCGGCGATCGGATGACGGGCGATACTCTGCATATCGAGGTGGATCTGATGGCCCGCTATGCCGCCCGCCTTGCAGAGGCGTCTGCGCTGTCAGATTGACAGCGGGGTGATGCTGATTATTTTGCTATCGATAATAACATTTTCCTAGACAGAAATGAAAAAAACAACCAATGGTTGTATTGTCGTAGCGGCAAGCCGGTTCGCGTTCCGTCAGTTTGGGTGATCCGGTTTCCGCTGCGGCGCGGTTTCAACCAGGAAGATTGTCGAGCTTCGCCATGTCCAGCGCCCTTCGCCAGTTCAATGAGCCCTTGAACACACCTTCAGATGGTGCATTGAGCACTGACAGCATCAACCCGACTTTCGTGGGCATCGGCGAAATGGCGCGCCGTTTCGATACAACCTTGCGCACATTGCGGTTTTACGAGGCGCGCGGATTGCTGACGCCGCATCGCGAAGGCAGCAACCGCTATTACGACACCAACCAGCAGCACCGTTTTCAGGTCATTGACGAGGGGCGCAAGCTTGGCTTCACGCTGACGGAGATCGCTGACATGCTCGGGTCATCACAATCCGCCAACGAGTTGCTGCTGACGCTGGACAAGATACTGGATCAGATCGAGCATCTGGAAGGGCAGCGCAGCCAGATCGACACTGCACTTTCCGCCTTGCGCCGTCGCTACTACCTGATGAGCGAGTCCGAATCCGGATAAGACACCGCAACAATCCGTTGGCGCTCGCCGCGCGCCAAGTTATGCCTGCTGGACTGGCGCATGGCCAGAACACAGGGCGGAATGCTGAATGACAATCGATCATCTCGATCTCGAAACGGTAAAAGCGGGGCTCGCCGATCAATCCATGCTGATCGTCGATGTGCGCGAACCGCATGAATATGCCATGGGGCGCATTCCCGGCGCGGTTCTTCTGCCTCTGTCTCATTTTGACCCTGCACGCATACCGGTAAACAGCGGCAAGCGGATCGTGTTTTCCTGCGCTGCCGGTGTGAGATCCATACAGGCCCTGGCGATTGCCCAAAGCGCTGGACTGTCACTCACCGAGCATTATCGCGGCGGGTTCAAGGAGTGGGCCGGCAGGGGCGAGTCCGTGGAAAACTGACAGGCTGATCTGATCGAGCCGATTCCGGTCACTGCGGCTTCGGCGAACGGCGGCCTTCCTTTGGCGGCAGGGACTTGAGATATTCGGCCATGGCGCGCCGGTCATCGTCACTCAGCTTGCTCGTATTCCCGACCACGTCCTCCATTTCGTCAGCGACGGTCCCTCCAGCGGGAATGCCGCCCGCCTTGAGCAGATACTCGAAATCCTTGACGCTCCAATCGCCCAGGCCGTCTTTTGGGTGCTGGCTGATGTTGGGGATGAAGCCTTTGCCTTCCGGATTCGGGCCTCCCGCCATCCGTCCATCCGCCGTGATGCCGCCAAGCAGATTGCGCTTTGAATGGCATTCGGCACAGTGGCCTGGTCCCTCGACAAGATAGGCGCCCCGGTTGAAGACGGAGCTTTGAGCGGGCTGCGGTTCAAAAGGCTTTCCGTCAAGGAACAGCAGTTTCCATATCCCGAGCGTGCGGCGAATGTTGAACGGAAAACCAAGTTTGTGCATCCCCGCAGATGTTGGCACGGCAGGTAACGTCCTCAGGTAAGCAAAAAGATCCCTGACATCATCGATCCGCATCCGCTGATACGAGGTGTAGGGAAACGCCGGATAGAGATGCTCGCCGCTGCGGCCGACACCGTTCACCATCGCGGTCAGGAACTCCGCCTCGCTCCATGCGCCAAGCCCTGCATTGGCATCGGACGAAATATTGGGCACCACGAACGTGCCGAAAGCCGTCTTCAACTCGTGCCCGCCGCCAAGCGCCAGCGGGGCGGTCTTCACATCCGTTGCGTGACACGATGCACATCCCCCGATGTTGAACATCGTCTCGCCGTTTTTCAGATCGGCGGCTCTTGCTGCAAACGCCGAGGCAGGAAAAACTTTCGGAACCGTGAGAACATAAAAACAAGCCAGACCGGCGACAACACCCGCGCTTGCCAGTTTCAAGAAGGTCGCCAGTTTCATTATCGGCTCCATCTTCGCCCGATTGAACTTCACAAAAGCACGGAGCGCGCGTCTTGCAACGCGCGCTCCGGAAGTTCAGCACTCCTCGAGCAGATATTACTGCAGCGGTGTCTGCATACGCTTGAAAGAATCGCCGACGCCAATTGCAAAACCTGCATTGTTCCCGTGGCAACCACCGCAGGCCGATGTCATCTTCGCATACTCGACCTTGAAGGAGGCCTCATCCTTGATGGCAGCAGAGGCTGCTTTCGCGTCAGCTGCCCATTTGTCGGCGACGGCGTTGAATTCGGCCCTGGCTTCCCAGATTTTCGCTTTCGCCTCCGTTGCACCAACCTTGGAATCATCGGGGAACAGTGTCTTGAACTTGGGAGCATTGTCCTCGATCGACTTGAGCACAGCCTGAACAGCAGCAAGATCGAAAGGAGCCTCGCCTTTTGTCATCTTGAAAGGTTCACCACCGGCCTTGGCTATCGTTCGCATGATCTCCCGCCGCTGCTTGATGGCTTCGACATTCTGCGCATACACCGCAGTGGTGCCGATAACGGTCAAACCGATAACAACCATGACTTTTAAGGGCTTCATTCTTGTCCTCCAGACGACGTTCACATCAAAGGACAGGATGGCAATTCCCGTCGCGGGCGGCAATGCCCTTTCCGCTTGCTCAAATTCACGATTTCGTTTGCGCTTCCGCAATGGCCTGCCACACCCGCTCCGGCGTCGCGGGCATGTCGATGTGGCTGATACCATGGCCGCGGTGCAGCGCATCCACCAGTGCGTTCATCACGGCGGGGCATGAACCGATGGAACCGGCCTCGCCCGCGCCCTTGATCCCCAGCGGATTGGTGGTGGACGGCACATTGCGCGTGGTGAACGAGATCGACGGCGCATCATCGGCGCGCGGCATGGCGTAATCCATGAAGGATGCCGTCAGCAACTGCCCGTCCTTGTCATAGACCGTGCGCTCCAGCAGCGCCTGACCGATACCCTGCACCACGCCGCCATGCACCTGCCCCGCCAGCAGAAGCGGATTCACGGTGAGGCCGAAATCATCGACGATCGTGTAATTGAGGATCGAGGTCTCACCTGTGGCAGGGTCCACCTCAAGCTCAGCCACATGCGTGCCGTTGGGATAGGTCGCATCGGGCGGCACGAATTCGTTGGTCGCCGCAAGCATGTCGGGTGTGACTCCGGGCAGTGCCGCGATCTGGGTGAAGCTCAGGCTCTTGTCGGTGCCAGCAACCGTA
>CAXTUM010000098.1:0-8236 GCA_964247205.1 uncultured Beijerinckiaceae bacterium | reverse complement strand
AGCACAAAAAGGGGAAAGGCCATGATCGTATCGGCGATGCGGCCCACCACCTTGTCGACCCAACCGCCGAAGAAACCGGCCGTGACGCCCGCCAGGCCGCCGAGGACGAAAACCAGGGCAACCGAGAAGACCGCGATGGAGAAATCAAGACGCGTTGCAACGAGGACACGGCTGAAGATATCTCGTCCCAGCTGGTCCGTGCCGAACCAGTGCTGGGCGCCTGGTGCCTGCAGCGCCCGCGCCGTATTGCTGGCCAGCGGATCGTATGGAGAGATCGAGGGGCCAAACAGCGCGGCGAACACGATCAGGGCAAACAGCCCGAAGGCGAAGCCCGTGACCGGGTTCTCGGCCACAATATGGCGCCCATGGGCCCAGAAGTCCGGTGAAGGTGGTGCCTCGAAGCGCAGCGCCTGTGCGGGTTCGATCCTGTTGCCGTCGGACATGCTTCAGCTCTCCAGCCTGACGCGCGGATCGATAATGCCGTAGAGCACGTCGATGACCAGGTTCAGCGCCACATACATGACGGCCATGGTCAGGACGAAACCCTGGATCGGCGCGTAGTCGGAAGCGATCAGCGCCTCTACCGCATAGGAGCCGATTCCAGGCCAGGCGAAGACTTTCTCGACCAGCACGTTCGCGCCCAGCAGGAACGAAAACACCATGCCCAGCGTTGTTACCACTGGCAGCATGGCGTTGCGGAAGGCGTATGAGCCTATAACCTTGGCGTTGGTCAGGCCGCTGGCGCGGGCGGTGCGCACGAAATCAGCGCCGAGCACGGCCAGCATCGAGGCGCGCGTCATGCGGGCAATCGGTGCCAGCGAAAAAATTCCGAGTGTGAGCGCTGGCAGGATCAGTTGGGAAAAGGCGGCGCGGAAGGCGGCCGTATCCCCAGCGGCAAGCGTATCGATCAGCAGGAATCCTGTGATGCGCGGCGGTTCGGAGATGAACACATCCAGCCTGCCAAGTGGCGCGGGCGACCAGCCAAGGACGAAGTAGAACACATAGACCAGCAGCAGGCCGGTGAAGAAAACCGGCAGCGATACCCCCGCAGTTGTGACGATGCGGCAAAGATGGTCAATCCATGAGCCTTGACGGACGGCAGCCAGCACGCCGAGGGGCAGGGCTACCGACATGGAGAGAAATAGACCAGCCAGCGTGAGTTCGGCCGACGCGGGCAGCCGTGTGGCGATGTCCCGCGTGACGGGCTGGCCGGTTGTCAGCGACTGACCGAGATCACCCTTCAGCAGGGCCAAAACATAGGTCAGGAATTGCTGCGGCAGCGGCTGGTCCAGACCAAGCTTGCTTCGGATTTCCGCGATCGCCTGCGCTGAAGCTGTCGGCCCCGCGAAATAGGCCGCCGGGTCGCCCGGCAGCACGTGCGTCAAAAGAAATGTGACGATGATCACGCCGATGATGGACGGGACCGTCGTCAGGAGTCTGGCCCCGATCATCCTCAGCATTGCCGCCGACCTTTCCGCCCCGACTGACCCCGCTCACGCCTTCGTCAGGTAGCGGAAATCCGGCTCGCGGCAGGGCTGGAACTGATAACCGCCAATGTTCTTCTGCATGGCGACATCGTGTGTGGGCTGCGCGATCGGCACCATCGGCACCTCCCGCGAGACGAGCGACACGAAATCCACAACAGCCTTTTCATAGACCGACTTGTCCGAGGTGAAGCGGGCCTCGTCGACCAGCTTGTCGAGTGCCGGGTTCTGGTAGGCCGCGATGTTGAAGATGGAATTGTTACCGTGCATCGTCCAGAACAGGTAGTAATCGGGATAATCGAGCCAGCCAGCAAAGCGGTTCAGCACCATCGGATTGGTCTTCTTCTGGATCTCACCTCGGAAGTTCGCCCCGGGCACCTTGCTGATCTCGACATTGACGCCGATCCCAGCCAGCGCCTCCTTGATGAGGACAGCCATGGGCTCGGCCACGGTGGCGTTGCCGGCATCGAACAGGAGCGTCGTCGAGAGACCACCGGGCGATACCGCGTCGACCAGTGCCTTGGCCTTCGCCAGATCCGACTTGTAGGGATAGGGCTGCGGCCAGGCCACTTTCGGGACCGCGGGCCCTCCGGACATGTCAACACCACGCCCGAATAGCGAGGCCTGCAGCATCTTCTCGTAGGGCATGGCCCAGGCCACGGCCTGCCGCAGGCGGACATCGGTGAACGGTCCGGTCGCCGTGTTGAGATAGAGTCCCCAGACACCATTGGGGATCGGCACGCCGACGACATTGATCTTGCCCGCATCGAGCAGATCCTTGAAATCCTTCGGCGGCAATCCGTAGGAGATGTCCGCATCTCCGCGCTCGATCAAGGCCCGTCGCGTGGAAGGTGAGGCGATGTCGCGCGCGATGATGCGGCGCAGGGACGGCAGCTTGCCCGAGGTCCAGGCATCGTTACGGACATAGATCGTCTCGACGCCCGGCTTCCAGCTCTCCACCTTGAAGCCACCCGAGCCGGCGATGTTGTTCTTCAGCCATTCCTTGGCCCATGGGTCACCGCCGCTGTTCCTGATGGCGAGCTCGGAGTCGAATACGAAAGGGATCGTGACCGCCAGATTCGGCATGGTCAGCTTGTCCTTGCGGATGAAGTCGATCCGGAAGGTCTTGTCGTCTACGACCACGAACTGCTCGGCCTTTTCCAGCGAGCCCGCGTTCATCTGGGTCGTCGCGAAACCGCCGATAGAGACGGCGCGGTCAAGCGACCACTTCACATCCTTCGCCGTGACTGGCCTGCCGGAATGGAAGTTGGCGTCACGCAGCTTGAACGTGCAGCTCATGCCGTCGGACGCCAATTGCCAGCTCTGGGCCAATTCGCCTTCAAGTTCTGTCATAGAGATGGTGTTGCCGCCGCCGCCGGGAATGGGCACGGGCTTGAAGCGCAGCAGCCGGTCATAGCAGTTGAGCGCGACGCCATTGACGGGCTGGGATGAACCAATGCCCTGCATGTCGAGGCTGTTGGGGCCGTATTCCTGGACCAGCAGCAGCGTTTCGTTGCGGCCCGGCGTCTGGGCTTCGACTTGTGTTTTCACGACAAATGGTGCGGCAAGGCCTGCCGCGATGGCGGTGCGTCGGGTAATCATCAGCGAGCGATCCTTGTTGTGTAAATCGGGATGGTTTGGGCGACAAGAAAGACGGACAACAAAGCCAAGTCACCGCTCAGACAAGGAAGAGAGCATCTCCCTGATGCCGCATGAAAAAGACGTTCGAGCGCGCGAGTGTGTTTGATGGCGAACATGCGCCTTAATCGAGCAAGTTGTGTGCCAATCCGTTTGCGCTTTCTGAGCCTCTTTTGGTATGCGAGACCGCACCCTCAGTTCAGTTTCGAAGCTGACCCAACCGGAACAGCTCGGTCAATCCATCCGACAGGCCGATAGCTTAGACCTGACCGGTTCCCGCCAGCTGGTGATTATTGTCGGCAGTCAGCACAGCGGCGGCAGCCCGCAGGCCGCCTCATTTGAGCAGACAAGGTCAAAGGGAAGATTCGGCTGTATCATGCTGGCGATCCCGATCAACCCCGCGCCGCCCAGAATGACTGCCTCAGCCTCATCTTCATCCGCACATCGCTTGCAAACCGCTGCGAGCAATTCTGCCGATCCTGCGGGATCTGCGGCAATGTCGCCGCCGGTCGGTGCAACAGTCTTGATGGACGCTAGCTGACTGCCCAATCCACGCGCGGTAATCATCTCGGTCAGCATGGGGCCCCAACGCTCCCCGCCGGTTACAATAGAGAAGCGCCTGCCGCCTGCACCCGCTTCAGCACATGACGCATCAATCAGGCTGATCACCGGGCAATCAGCCAGCTCCCGCAGGGCTTCAAGTTCTGGGTCGCCGAAACAGGCCAGCAGCACCGCATCACAGCCATGGCCATGGGCCGCGAATGCTTCGAGTGCAGCATGCCCCGCCACAGCGAAGCTGGCACGGCTGGCGATGTAGCGCGGGCCGAAACGTCCGGTTGCTGAAATGATCGTGGCGCCGGGAGACAGCATCGGCCTTGCCGCATCAACGACTTTGTCCGTCATGGCTAAAGTCGTGTTTGGATTGATGATCAGAAGCTTCGTGGCTCGGCTTTTCTGTAGGCCTTATCGATTTGCCGCTTGATTAGGCAGTGCTGCTCATATTGCATGCAAAATAGTCACGAGGCAGCAGGGTGCCAATCTTTCATGCGGCATAATGCCTTCCTCAGCGGGGTGCCTCAAGGTGATTGAAGCAGAACGTTTAAATGGCACAAACCGTGCTCTGTCCAAAGCGCTTGGATCTTTATCCTGAAGAGTCACATAAACAGAAGTAACAGGAGCCGAACAATGACATTTCGTGTAAAGGCCTTGCTGAGTGCAGCTTTGCTTGCCTCAACTGCCCTGATGGGGGCGGCGCAAGCGCAGGAGAAGGTGCTGCGTATTGGTATGACCGCAGCCGACATCCCACGCACCCACGGTCAGCCGGACCAGGGCTTCGAGGGTAACCGCTTTACCGGCATTCCGATGTATGATGGCTTGACCGCCTGGGACCTGTCCTCTGCTGACAAGCCGAGCGTAGTCATACCCGGCCTAGCCACGGAATGGGCTGTCGATGCTGCCGACAAGACCAAATGGATTTTCAAGCTTCGCCCCGGTGTGAAGTTTCATGACGGCTCGCCCTTCAACGCGGACGCCGTTGTCTGGAATGTCGACAAGGTGCTCAAACGCGATGCATCCCACTTCGATGCCAGCCAGGTCGGCGTCACAGTTTCGCGAATGCCCACGCTGCGCACCGCCCGCAAGATCGACGATCTGACCGTAGAGCTGACGACGTCCGAACCCGACAGCTTTCTGCCCATCAACCTCACCAATCTGTTCATGGCCTCGCCAACACATTGGGCCACCAAGCTTGCTGCCGTGCCTGCGACTGTAACGGAAGTCGCTGCGCGCTCCACCCAGGCCTGGGCCGCTTTTGCTGCTGACCCATCCGGCACCGGCCCATTCAGGGGCGCGCGCCTGCAGCCGCGCGAACGTTTCGAGATGGTCGCGAACAAAGCATATTGGGACCCAAAGCGCACTCCGAAAATTGACCGCGTGGTGCTTCTGCCCCTGGCTGATGCCAATGCTCGCACCGCGGCGCTTCTCTCCAATCAGGTTGACTGGATTGAATCGCCTGCGCCCGATGCTTTGCCGCGCATCAAGAGCGGTGGCTTCACGGTCTATGCCAATCCGCAGCCGCATGTCTGGCCCTGGCAGTTCTCCTTTGCCGAAGGCTCTCCCTGGCTCGACAAGCGAGCCCGCCAGGCGGCCAATCTCTGCGTCAACCGCGCCGAACTCCAGACCCTGCTGGGCGGTTTGATGGGCATCCCGAAAGGTTCAGTCTCGCCCGATCACCCATGGTGGGGCAACCCGACGTTCGACATCAAATATGATCCTGCGGCCGCCAAGGCGATGATGACGGCCGCGGGCTATTCGGCAGCGAAGCCAATGAAGGTCAAGGTGCTGACGTCTGCTTCCGGTTCCGGCCAGATGCAGCCGATCCCGATGAACGAGTTCCTGCAGCAGGCGCTCAAGGAGTGCTTTTTTGATGTCGAACTTGATGTGATTGAATGGAATGCCGTGTTCACGAACTGGCGCGAGGGCGCCAAGGACCCCAAGGCGCGCGGCGCGAATGCAATCAACGTCACCTTCGCCACGATGGACCCGTTCTTCGCCATGGTGCGGTTTGTCTCGACCAAGACTTTCCCGCCGGTGTCCAACAACTGGGGTTTTTTCGGCAACGAAGAGTTCGACGGCCTGATCGCCAAGGCGCGGTCGAGCTTCGATGGCAAGGAGCGTGATACGGCGCTGGCAAGCCTTCACAAGCGCATCGTCGAGGAAGCGCCGTTCCTTTGGGTTGCCCATGATGTCGGACCGCGCGCCATGGCCGCAAAGGTCAAGGGCGTGGTGCAACCAAAGAGTTGGTTCATTGATATTGCGCCGATGACGGTTGACTGACGCTTCATCTCCCCGCTGCGCCGTCGCAGCGGGGATTTTGCTTTTCAAACCACTTGTATGGAGGTTTCTTTGCGCATTCTCACCCTCGCTGCCGCTCTCAGCCTCGCTTGTATGGCCGTACAGCCTGCCGCCGGGCAGGGGACCTTGCGCATTGCCATGACAGCCTCCGACATTCCGCTGACCACGGGCCAGCCGGATCAAGGCGGCGAAGGTCAGCGTTTTATGGGTCTCACGGTCTATGACGCGCTGGTGCACTGGGATCTGACCAAGTCAGACAAGCCATCTACGCTGATTCCAGGTCTTGCGGCGAGTTGGTCCGTGGACGCGACGGATAAGACAAAATGGATTTTCACACTGCGTGATGGTGTGGCATTTCATGATGGCAGCGCCTTGACTGCGGAAGCGATCACCTGGAATTTTGATAAGCTTTTGAATCAGGATTCTCCCCAGTTCGACCAGCGCCAAGCGTCACAGGGGCGTTCACGCATACCTGCGATAAAGTCCTATCGCGCGGTGGATGCAAAAACCCTTGAGATCATCACCAATGGTCCAGACGCGACCTTGCCGTACCAGCTCGCATGGATCGCAATTTCTTCCCCTGCACAATGGGAGAAGCTTGGCCGCAACTGGCAGGAGTTTGCTAAGCAGCCATCTGGAACCGGTCCGTGGAAACTGACCGGGTTTACGCCGCGTGAGCGGGCAGAAATGGTGCCTAACAAGGATTACTGGGACAAGGCGCGCATACCCAAGCTCGACAGGATGATCTTGATACCCATGCCAGATGCCAATGCGCGCACCGCTGCTTTGCGCTCAGGTCAGGTCGATTGGATCGAGGCCCCTTCGCCTGACACCGTGCCTGCTCTCAAGAGTGCGGGCTTGCAGATCGTCACCAATATCTATCCCCATAACTGGACATGGCACCTCTCCAGCCACGAAGGGTCGCCCTGGAACGACATCCGCGTGCGCAAGGCTGCCAATCTGGCCGTTGACCGCGAGGGTTTGAAGGCTTTACTGGGCGGGTTGATGGTGCCCGCCGAAGGCTTCATGCCGCCAGGCCACCAGTGGTTCGGCAACCCCAAGTTCAAGCTGAAGCGCGATCTTGTTGAGGCGCGAAAGCTGCTTGCTGAAGCTGGCTATGGCCCCGCAAAGCCGTTCGTTACAAAAATTCTGATCTCACCATCAGGATCCGGCCAGATGCAGCCGCTCCCGATGAACGAGTTTATCCAGCAGAATCTTGCTGATGCGGGTATGAAGATCGAATTTGAGACGGTGGAATGGAACACCATGATCAACATCTGGCGCGCAGGTGCGTCACATGAATCCTCGCGCGGTTCCACAGGCATGAACTACAGCTATTTTATTCAGGACCCCTTCACAGGCTTTATTCGCCATTTGCAATGCAACCTGCGTCCGCCTGCTGGCACCAACTGGGGCTTGTATTGCAACCCTGAGATGGACAAGCTTTTTGATGAAATACGCAACACTTTCGATGCTGCGGCACAGTCCAAGGTTCTGGAGCGAGTGCACGAAAAATATGTCGATGATGCGCTCTTTTTGATGGTCACACATGACGTCAATGCGCGTGCCATGAGCCCTAAGGTTCGTGGCTTTGTGCAGGCACAGAACTGGTTTCAGGACTTCTCGACCATCACCATGGCGCCATGAATTGCGCTTTGGAACAGAGCCATCCTGAATGCTGACCTATATAGCGAAGCGTTTGCTGCACACATTGCCTGTCGCCTTTGGTGTCAGCATTGTGTGCTTCATGCTGGTGCATATCGCGCCCGGTGATCCGCTGACATCGGTGCTGCCGCCTGATGCCTCGGCGCAATTGCAAAACGAAATGCGCAAGATCTATGGTTTTGATCGACCCTTGCCGGTGCAATACGGGCTATGGGTGCTCAAAACGTTGCAAGGCGATCTTAGCGTATCCATTGCCACAGGCCGTCCCGTTGCAGGAGAGCTCTGGCGGGCGCTTGGCAACACATTGATGCTCGCAGTGTTGGCCACCATGATCGGCTTTGTGCTGGGGTGCCTGTTTGGCTTCGTTGCCGGTTATTTCCGCGGCAGTTGGCTCGACAAGCTGGCGTCATTTGTCTCGATCATCGGCGTTTCCGTACCCCATTACTGGCTCGGCATGGTGCTGGTGATTATCTTCTCGGTGCAGCTCAACTGGCTGCCTGCGGTCGGCGCCGGTCCCGGCGGCTCCAGCGCCTGGGGCTGGGACTGGGAGCACATGAAATATCTGATCCTGCCCGCGATCACGACGTCGGTGATTC
>CAXTUM010000097.1:0-8272 GCA_964247205.1 uncultured Beijerinckiaceae bacterium | reverse complement strand
TGCCGTTGACGACGAAGGTGCCGTTCATGGTCATGAGCGGCATGTCGCCCATGTAAACGTCCTGCTCCTTGATATCCTTGACCGATTTGGCCTGGGTGTCCGGGTCCACATCGAACACGATGAGGCGCAGCGTCACCTTGAGCGGCGCAGCGTAAGTCATGCCGCGCTGGCGGCACTCTTCGGTGTCGAACTTCGGCGGCTCGAACTCGTATTTCACGAACTCCAGGAGCGATGTTCCGGCAAAATCCGAAATCGGGAAGACCGAGCGGAAAACGCTCTGCAGGCCTTCATCCGGACGGCCGCCCTTGGGCTCTTCCACCATCAGAAACTGGTCGTAGGAAGCCTTCTGGACCTCGATCAGGTTCGGCATCACCGCCGCTTCCCGGGCTTTTCCGAAGAACCTGCGGACCCGCCTGCGACCTGCTGATGTGTTTGCCAGAGCCTGCGCCATATTATGCCTCGCCATTCCGTCAATGAATTCAAGCTGTTGATCGAAGAACCTGATTTACTAGTCAGGCTCTTGGATCAACCGCTCCGGTGGGGTTTACCGGAAACAGATGGGACGCGGGAGATGACAATCTCCCGCGTCCTTTACGCTTATGACCCGGAACGCCGAAGCATCCCGGAACGCATCACTTGAGGGTGACCTTCGCGCCGACGGCTTCGAGCTGCTTCTTGAGCTTCTCGGCTTCGTCCTTGCCAACGCCTTCCTTGACCGCCTTGGGAGCGGCTTCCACGAGGTCCTTGGCTTCCTTGAGGCCCAGACCCGTGATCGCACGGACTTCCTTGATGACTTCGATCTTCTTGTCACCGGCGGCAGACAGCTCGACGGTGAATTCGGTCTGCTCTTCAACAGGAGCAGCAGCGGCGCCGCCGGGAGCAGCAGCGACAGCCACCGCAGCAGCAGCGGAGACGCCCCACTTTTCCTCGAGCATCTTGGCGAGGTCGGCAGCTTCGAGGACTGTCAGCTTGGACAGTTCGTCAACAATCTTGGCAAGATCAGCCATGGTTCTTTTCCTTGATTAGGGTGTGTTTGGATGGTTGGTTCGTGAAAAATGCGGCGATCACGCCGCTTCCTTGTTGGCATAGGCTCCAACGACACGGGCAAGCTTGGCTGCCGGTGCTGTTGCGAGCTGCGCAATCTTCGTCGCCGGAGCCATGAGAAGGCCCAGCAGCTTGGCGCGCAGTTCATCGAGCGATGGCATGGTGGCCAGAGACCGGACACCATTCACGTCGAGAGCGGTCGAACCCATTGCGCCGCCCAGAATCACGAGCTTGTCGTTGTCCTTGGCGAATGCGACGGCGACCTTCGGAGCTGCCACCGGATCATTGGCGTAAGCCAGGATCGTCGGGCCCTTCATCAGCGAACCGATGGAGGAGATCTCCGTGCCTGCAAGAGCAATTTTCACGAGCGTATTCTTCGCGACCTTCACGGTGGCGCCAGATTTCTTCATCTCCCTGCGGAGCTTCTGCATCTGGGCAACGGTCAGGCCGGTGTAATGCGCAACGACGACTGACCCGGTGTTCGAGGCGAACGCCGAGTTCAACGTCGCGACAAGCTCTTTTTTACCAGCTTTGTCCACGTGTGCTCTCCGGTTTGGCCCAAGGTTCTCCAAATGGAAAAACCTCAGACCGGTTACAATCAAACCAACCCAGAAGAATGCAGAAAAACAAACACTTTCTGCCCGCCCGGGACGGCACTTATCAGTGGTTTGGGACCATAGGCTCCTTGAGGAACCAAAATCCTGCGCCACCGGCGCCTGTCCCCAGGGACCCCAAAACAGGGCCATGGGCCAAGGAAACGAACCGGGACATCACATCGCGCAAGCGGCATGAGGCCTGAAAATCCGGTCTTCTTCCCCGTCTGTGCAGACCCATCATCGACCCGGAGGCCTTCGGATTAAGCTGGCGTGTCCGGATTGCTCCAAATCGCCCAACGCATCTGCAGTCTCGGACAGGACAAAGCCGGACAAGGCGACGGAATCGCTTCCGTTGCCTTCCGGCTTTCTGATTTACCGAATCGCTCCGGCAAAACGTCGTAGAGGTCTTGTGACCATGGGCTGCATGTAGGCTATCGGGCCGAGGATGCCAAGGGGGGAATTGGGGTATTTTAGGGGCGCGTTTTGGGTATTCGCAGAAGCATGGTGCGTATCTTGAGGCTCTGCTTCGCTCCGCACCTCGAAATGACGAGATCGGTGCTCTGCAACCAGATTTTGGCCGACGCAAAACGCAAATCACCTCATTTCGAGGTGCATTGCGAATGCTAAGCCTCAAGAAACGCACACCATCCATGCAAAAAAGCCCTCCATTTCCGGAGGGCTTTTGCAATTCAGGTCTGGCAGATCATGCCATCGCTGTCGTTGCGATATCCACCTTCACGCCAGGGCCCATGGTCGAGCTGATGGCGATGCGGTTGACATAGGTGCCCTTGGCGCCGGCGGGCCGGGCCTTCTGCACGGCATCGACGAAGGCGCGGATGTTGCTTTCCAGCTTGTCCGCGCTGAACGAGGCCTTGCCGACAGCAGACTGGACGATGCCGGCCTTTTCGACACGGAACTCGACCGAGCCGCCCTTGGAGGCGACGACCGCAGTAGCCACGTCCATGGTGACAGTGCCGACGCGCGGGTTCGGCATCAGGCCGCGCGGGCCCAGCACCTTGCCAAGACGGCCGACGATGCCCATCATGTCCGGCGTCGCGATGCAGCGGTCGAACTCGATCTTGCCGCCGTTGACGATCTCGAACAGGTCTTCCGCACCGACGATATCAGCGCCAGCCTTCTTCGCTTCCTCGGCTTTTGGGCCGCGGGCGAACACGGCGACACGCAAGGTGCGTCCCGAGCCGTTGGGCAGGTTGCAGACGCCACGGACCATCTGGTCCGCATGACGGGGATCGACGCCGAGGTTCATCGCGATCTCGATGGTCTCGTCGAACTTGGCGGAAGCCCGCTCCTTCACCATCTTCACGGCGTCGGTCAGCGGATAGAGCTTGACGCGCTCAACGCCCTCACGGGCTTTTTCAATACGCTTTGACATGATCTTAACCCACCACTTCCAGGCCCATGGAGCGGGCCGAGCCAGTCACCATCGCGGCTGCGGCATCCACCGAGTCGCAGTTGAGATCAGGGAGCTTCTTTTCCGCGATTTCGCGGATCTGCGCTGCCGTGATCTTGCCGATGAAACCACGACCGGTTGTGGTGTGGCCCTTGGCGATGCCGGAAGCCTTCTTCAGCCAGTATGACACCGGCGGCAGCTTCATCTCGAAGGTGAACGAGCGGTCCTGATACGCCGTGATGACGACCGGGATCGGGGTGCCCTTCTCCATCTGCGCAGTCTTCGCATTGAAGGCCTTGCAGAATTCCATGATGTTGAGGCCGCGCTGTCCGAGAGCCGGACCAATGGGCGGGGCCGGGTTCGCGGCGCCTGCCGGAACCTGCAGCTTGACGTAGCCAGAAATTTTCTTGGCCATTGCCTGTCTCCTTTTAATGGCGATATTCGCGCAAACAGCTTCTTTTCCCGGATAGCCGGGTGCAGAAAACCAGTCGCGCGTAGAATCGCCGGTTGAAGATCGTGGTGCGGGTTATGTGCACATCAGCGGCTAACCGAAGTGCAGCCCCCTTCCACGGTGATTGCGTGAGGCGGATGACTCCGCTTCAAGCTATGGTGCGGATACGGGAGATAGGGGGAAAAGGCAAGGGATTCGTCCAGTTTTAGCGGCCCATTGATCTTTTCAGATTATGGCTATATTTTCTGGCCATACTATTCAGCCAAGGGAGATCTCCATGGGCAGCGTCAATGTAGCGGAAGCCAAGGACAAGCTGACATCGCTGCTGAATGCGGCACAGGGCGGCGAAACCGTGACGATCACTCGGCATGGAAAGCCAGTGGCTGAATTGCGTCCGGTAGCACCTGTAAAACGCGGCGCGTCAGCAGCCTCTATCGACTGGATAACCAGCCAACTCGCGGATATCCCCGCAGGAACCGAAGATGGGGCCAAAACGATCCGCGCATTACGCGACTCAGACGATATTGCGGGCTGATTTCAATGCTGTTGTTCGATGCCAGCGCGCTGGTCTCGCTGTTCATTCCGTCAGATGCAACTGCCCGGATCAAGGATTATATTCGCCTCAATGAGCCGGTGATCGGACTCAGTGATGTAGCGGCAGGAGAGTTTGCCTCTGCCGTTGCATTGCATGTCCGCACCCGCAGACTCAGCGCTGAACAGGGGCAGACAGTTCTTGCGGTCTTCGATTCGTGGATCGTCGCGAACACCGAAGCGGTGGCGACAGAAACGATGGATATCCGTCTGGCCGCAACATTCGTGCGCCGGTTCGATCTCAAGCTCCGCCTGCCGGACTCCCTATATCTCGCAACGGCGCAAAGGCTCTCGTTACCGCTGGTGACATTCGATATTGCTCAGGCCGATGCCGCGCGGGCACTTGGAATTGCGCTGCATGCGCCAGGGATTGAGCAGATCGCTAGCTGAACCGGAACAATTCCATCGCAGTCGCGTCCATCACATCCCGGCTATAACGGTCCGGCACCCAGTTCCGGATATTCGCCGTCATCTTTTCATAACTCCGGCCTGCCTCGAACTGCGTGAACGGCCAGTCGCTGCCCCAGACGAGGCGGCGCGGGCCCAGCACGGCGAGCAGTGCACCGGCGCTGGTACCGACATCCATGTTGCCACAGCGATATCCAGCCGACATTTTCACGTAGACACGTCCGCTGGCACCCTCCGCCAGCAAGGCGCGGAAGCCGGGATCGCGTACGCCAGTCAGCGGATCGGGCAAACCAAAATGGTCAATCACCAGTGGCCCCCGGAACGGACGCAGGGATTCGAATACCGACGGCAGGTCGGCACCGCGCGCCTGCACTTCCACCTGCCAGCCCAAACGCTGGATGCGGATCAGCAGCGCCTGCACCTCAGGTGTGGCAAGCTCCAATATGGCCTTGCCGATCATGTTGAAGCGGATTCCGACCACGCCCGTGGCGTCCATGGTTTCCAGTTCCTGATCGGAAATATCAGGCGCAACAACAGCGATGCCGCGCAGGCGGTCCGGATAGCGGTCCAGCGCCTTCAGCATGTAGCTGTTGTCAGTGCCCAGAAACGAAGGCTGCACCAGCACGCCGAAGCCGATGTCATTGCGCGACAGTTCGGCCAGATAATTCTCCGCCGTGCAGTCATAGCCCGGCGTATATCTGCGCCCCGCCACCATCGGCAAGGATTGCAGGAAGATATGGGCGTGGGTATCGACGTAAGGCATGGTCTGCTTCTGGAAATGGTTACCTTTTTCTAAACACCGGCTTGCGTACGGCAACAAATCATTGAACACATAGTTAGCGTTGCCGATCACCAGAGCGGGATGCGGCGCGATGAACTGGGGCCATGGGAGGCATTGGGGTGAGCAGGAATTTCATTGCATGTATGCTGCTTGGTTTATCGGGGTTGGCCGTTACGGCATCCGCAGCGCAAGCCCAGACCTATCCGACCCGACCGATCACAATGATCGTTCCCGCCCCGCCCGGCGGCGGCACCGATGTCTTCGCGCGGTCACTCGCCGAGATCGTCGAGGCGACACTGAGACAGAAGGTCGTGATCGAAAACCGGGGCGGCGGCGGCGGTACGCTGGGGGTGACACAACTCGTCAGTGCGCGTCCGGACGGTTACACGCTCGGTTTCATATGGAACTCGCCGCTGACGACCAGCCCGCACAGCCTTCAGGTGGCCTACACGCCGCAAAACTACCGCACCGTGATGTCCATCGGCTATTCGTCCTATGTGCTGTGCGCCCAGCCCAATTTTCCGGCCGCGAACGCGAAAGAATTGATTGCGAAGCTGAAGGAACCGGGCGCACGATTCACCTATGGCAATGACGGCGTTGGCGGGACAATGCAGCTGGCGGCGGAGCGGATTTTTGCGGCCACAGGTGTGAAGCTCAGGGCAATTCCCTTTGCCGGAGCGGGAGAGACAGCCAAAAACTTCCTTGGCGGCCATGTCGATTTCTACGGCGGATCATTGCCGCCTATCCTGGCCCACGCCCAGGCGGGAAAGGCGAAATGCCTGTTGCTGACATCGGCTGAAGGCAATGCAGCGTTGCCAACAGCAGAAGGCCTTGGAGCCATCGGCATCGCGGACAAGGAAACAGTGCTGTGGTGGGGGTTGATCGCGCCGGTGGGCACGCCTGATGTGATCGTCAACACGCTTGAGACTGCGTTCGTGGAGGCCGCGAACTCCGACAAGTTCAAAAACGTCATGGACAAGCAGGGCGCCACCCTCAAGGTGCTGGACGGCGCAGCCACGGGGGCGCTTGTCAGGACGGAGCTTGAGGCGCTGGGCGAAGTCGCGCGTTCGCTCGGCATCGAGAAGAAAACACAGTGACACCAGCGGAGTCGTTGCAGCGACGGGTTGAAGCCGCGGCAGGAGCAGCGCTGGTTGTCGCCGGCGGATATTTCACCGCAGCGTCATCGCGCCTGGGAGCAGGACCCGATCCGTCAGCGCCCGGCCCGGGAGCTGTGCCAGGATTGATGGGTCTTGGCCTCATGGCCTGCGGATGTGTCATCGCGGCGCTGGCGCTTCAGAGCTTGCGCAAGGCCTCAGTTGCGGCAGCCCCTGCGGAGGTGAGCCATGACCAGGGCAACCGGAAACTTTTCGTGGCGATTGCATTGCTTTTTGCGGGCGCATTGCTGCTGGAGCCCCTCGGCTTCATGCTGAATACCTTTCTCTTTCTCACAATCGGCTTTGTCATTCTCGGCGGCGCTTCCTGGCGTGGGGCCCTCCCCGCTGCCGCGCTTGCATCCACCAGCCTCTGGCTGTTTTTCACCAAGTTGCTCGGCGTCGGCCTGCCCTTTGGCCGGATCGTCGAGATCCTGCTCTACTGACCCGGCGAGACCGATCCGATGGAAGTCCTGACGCATCTCGCCAACGGCCTCGCGATTGCCGTGCAGCCGAAATATCTGCTGTACTGCTTCATCGGCTGTTTCTGGGGCACGATTGTCGGCGTGCTTCCGGGACTGGGACCGCTGGCTGGCATGGCGCTGCTGCTGCCGTTGACATTCTCGCTCGATCCTTCCGGCGCCGTGATCATGCTGTCCGGCATTTTCTATGGAGCGATGTATGGCGGATCGACCACATCCATCCTGATGCGCATTCCTGGCGAAGCTGCCTCGGTCGTGACCTGCATCGACGGTTACGAGATGGCCAAAAACGGCCGTGCGGGAGCGGCTCTGACGATTGCAGCGCTGGGATCGTTCTTTGGCGGCGTGTTTTCTGTCATCGGGCTGATGCTGCTCGCACCGACCGTCGCGCAGGCCATGCTCTCCATCGGACCAGCTGCGGAGTTCACCATTCTCGTGTCGGCCCTTCTCATCTCGCTCTTTGCGGCATCCGGACCAGTGATCAAGACTGTCTCCATGGTGCTGCTCGGGCTTGTGCTGGCGATGATCGGTCTC
Source organism: uncultured Beijerinckiaceae bacterium (assembly GCA_964247205.1). Classification (GTDB taxonomy): domain Bacteria; phylum Pseudomonadota; class Alphaproteobacteria; order Rhizobiales; family Beijerinckiaceae; genus JADCCX01. The sequence goes on along the minus strand of CAXTUM010000097.1, from coordinate 823 downwards.
GATCCGTTAACGGCCACGCCGCGTTTCACCTTCGGCAGCCTTGAACTGAGCGACGGGTTGAATTTCGCGGCCATTGCCATCGGCCTCTTCGGGGTATCCGAGATCCTGATGTCTTTTGGCCAGAACGTGGACGAACGCCCAAAAGCGCCGAAATTGCGCGATATGGTGCCGACACGGCAGGAACTGAAAGACTCTGTCGCACCGACAATACGCGGCTCGTTCATAGGGTTTGTCTTCGGCATCGTTCCCGGTGTGGGTCACATCGTCTCGACCTTTGCGTCCTATGCCGTCGAAAAGAGTCTGTCGAAAACACCGGAGATGTTCGGCAAAGGCGCGGTAGCAGGCGTTGCAGGACCGGAAACCGCCAACAATGCGACGACGGGCGCTGCGATGATTCCGCTGCTGGTGCTGGGCATACCGGCCATCCCGGTGACGGCGGTGCTGTTGTCAGCGCTCACCATTCACGGCGTGCAGCCCGGACCCATGCTGATTGCCGATCATCCCGAGATATTCTGGGGCCTGATCGCCAGCATGCTGATCGGCAACCTTATGCTGGTGATCCTGAACCTGCCGCTGGTCGGCATCTTCGTCTCGATGCTGCGGCTTCCCTACGGATATCTCGCTCCGGTCGTGCTGCTGACCTGCATTATCGGCGTGTATTCCATGAAGGCCTCCAGCTTCGATCTGCTGGTGATGATCTTCGCAGGCCTTGCCGGATATGCGCTGCGGCGCGGCGGATTCGATATCGCACCCCTGCTGCTGGCCTTCGTGCTGGGAGACCGGATCGAGATCAATTTCAGGCGCGCCATGACCATCTCGGAGG
>CAXTUM010000096.1:0-8278 GCA_964247205.1 uncultured Beijerinckiaceae bacterium | reverse complement strand
GGCCGGTCCGGGCCGTATCGGGCAAAGGGATTGTTGATACGACGACAGTTGATCTGAGCACAGGCGGCTTGCTGCTTGCGGACCCGCAGAACCGGCTTCCTGCCGTCGGCGTTCAGATGGAGCTGAAGCTCGGCGATTTGCCCGCAGTGCAGGCCCGCATCGTCGCCAGAAGCCATTTCGGCGTGCATTGCTGTTTTCATGAACCCTCGATGGCGTTCCAGACGCAGATCGAAGCATTGTTCCATGATCTGGAGCAGGAGGCCCTGCCTTTCATCCAGCGCTCCCAGAATGCGGCGAATACCATTTCCCAGGTTTTCGAAGCGGCGCTGGCCTCCGGCGAGGTCACCGCGCAGGCCCTGTTCGACGTGACCTACCTGCCAATAGCTGGCAGCAATCCGCCGCAATTCACGACAGCGCTGCTGCCAAGCCTTGAGGCATGGCTGACTCCGCTGCAGGAGCGCCTGAAGAGCAGCGATCCGGCAATCGTCTTTTCCTGCGCGGTAGACCGCAACGGCTATCTGCCCGTGCACAATGTCGAATATTCAAAATCGCAGCGGCCTGACGACTTGGTGTGGAACACGGCGAATTGCCGCAACCGCCGCATCTTTGACGACCGGGCCGGGTTGACCTGCGCGCGCTCGACGCAACCCTACATGATCCATGCCTATCGCCGTGACATGGGCGGCGGCAAGATCGTGGTGCTGAAAGAATACGTTGCCCCCATCACCGTGCGCGGCCGCCACTGGGGCGGGTTCCGCTGCGCCTATCAGATTTAGCTTATCAGGCCGCAAAGCGCCGGATCGACAGCGGCGAGATGTCGAATGGCGTCTCACCCTTGATCGCCAGATCCGCCGCGACCTCGCCCAGCACGCTGCAGAATTTGTACCCATGGCCCGAGCAGGGTGACAGCACCACGACCTGCGGCGTTTCCGGCAGCGTATCGACAACGAAATGCTCGTCCGGTGTCACCGTGTACATGCAGCCCTTGATGGTCAGCGGATCGCCCGCCGCATCAGGGATGTAGCGCTTCAGGCAATCGCGGATCGCCTGCACCTGTCTGGGACTAGGCGTGCGGTCCGGATCGTTGGGATCAATGGGTTCGCGGGCGAAATGCGGTCCGCCCAATTTGAAGCCGGGATGCTCCCAGAGCGGAAAGCCGTAGAAATTGCCTTCCTCGACAGTCAGGATGAAGACGGGAAAATTGTCGGGCTGGAAAAGCTCGGGCCGTCTGACGCCGAACCAGCCGATGGCCTGTTTGACAATTGTTTCCGTCTTGCCAAGAGTCTGCACCAGTTCCGGCATCCAGGCGCCGGATGAAAGCACGAGGCTCCCGGCAGTATAGGTCTCGCGCGCGGTCTTCACCTCGACGCCGCCATCTGCCGTGGGTTTCCAGGACAGAACCGGTTCGTTGAAGCGCAGTTCAGCGCCATGTTTCATGGCGAGGCCCGCATGAGCGTAGATCGCGCGCTCGGAGGCGATGAAGCCTCCGTCAGGCTGCCAGTTGGCGATATGTCCATCCGGCAGATTGAAGGCAGGATAGCGCTTGTGAATCTCGGTTTTTGACAGCAATTCATGGGGCAGGTCGTGCTCAAGGCAGGATTTCAGCGAGCTTTCGGCGAAGCCCGCACCTTCGGGCGCGATGTCGAGAGAGCCTGTCTTGAAAAAGAGCTGCATGCCTGCTTCCCGCCCTGTCTCCTGCCAGAGCTCTGATGCCCGCTTCAGCAGCGGCACGTATTGCGTCCCCTCGAAATAGGCGATGCGGATGATGCGGGTCATGCCGTGCGACGAACCCATCGTGTGGCCCAGATCAAAGCGCTCAAGGCCAAGCACGCGCTGGCCGCGTTTTGCGAGGTGGTAGCAGGTAGAGGAACCCATGCCGCCAATTCCGGCGACGATGACATCATAGTGGGGCATGGGACCTCTTTGGCGCGCTCATTGTCTTTGCTTCCGGCCCGTCATCCCGATGATGGATCGACTGGCGTCTTCTCTTGATGCTTTTCGGCATTGCGCCGGATCGTATAGGTCGCGGCGGTCAGGACGAGGCCCGCGCCGATGACGGTGGTGGCAGTCGGAATTTCGCCATAGATCGCCCATCCAACGCCACCCATCATCAGCAGGCGCAGATAGTGCAAGGGGGCCAGCGCCGAAGTCTCACCCATGCGCATCGCCATCGTAATCAGCCACATCCCAAGCGTAAAAATGACGCTCATGAAAAGCAGTGCTCCAGTTTGAAACAGGGTCGGCTGCACCCAGACGGACAGGGCGAGGGGTGAGACGAGGCAGAGGACCACGACACCTTGCCAGAACAGGACGGTTTCGATCCGGTCATGCTTCGCGCCAGCCCGCAGAACGATCATGTTCAATGCGCCAAAGAACGCACCGAGAAGAGCAACATTGGCATACACGCTCACCCCGCTGCCAAACGGCTGCACCATCACGATAACGCCGATAAAGCCGACCAGAGTTGCAAGCCATCTCCGCCAGCCGACACGCTCACGCAGGAAAATCGCAGCGAGTGCGGTGACAATGAGGACTTCGGCCATCTGAATCGCGGTGACATCCGCCAGCGGTATCAGCAGTGTGGCGGTCAGGCCACAGATCATGGAGACTGTTGCTGAGACGCCTCGCACAACATGCAGCTTGATGCGTTTTGGCGCGCGGATGCTCTCTCGCGCCTGCCAGAACGACGCCGATAGGAAAAGCATGGCCATGCATTGGCGGACAAAAACAATCTCGACGATAGGGATGTGCGGTCCGACGATGCGCACCATCACCGCCATCATGGTAAAAGTGATGAAGGCTGCGATCATCAGGCCGGAGGCCACGAGATTGGGCGGCAGAACCGCGATAGCAGACCCCGCACGCTGGACAGCGCTGTGAACGTGCTGGACCGGACTCACATCTGGCTTTCTGTGAAGGATGATCGCAGGCGACTCCGTATACAATGCTGGACATTGATCTGGTCGGCAAGCGTCGCCTTGTGATCAATTGCAGCAGCCTTTTTGATTATCCTGGCCGCTCTCCCTCAGCTGTTGTCCCCGTCAAACACCCGCCCCAGCCCACCCAGCACCGAGCCTTCCTCGCCGCCGCCCCGGGAATTTGCCAGAATACGCCCTGCCAGCCTCGAGAACGGCAGCGATTGCAGCCAGACATGGCCCGGGCCGGTGAGTTGCGCGAAGAACACGCCTTCACCGCCGAAGATCATGGATTTGACGCCGCCCGCGCGCACCACATCAAAGTCAATGCCTGCGGTGTAGGCCACGACGCAGCCCGTATCGACGTGCAGCACCTCGCCCGGCTGGAGCTGACGCTCGAGGATCGACCCGCCGGCGTGGCAGAAGACCCAGCCGTCGCCGTCGAGCTTCTGCATGATGAAGCCTTCGCCGCCGAAGAGGCCGGTCATGATCTTCTTCTGGAAGGCGATGCCGATGGAGACGCCCTTGGCGCCGACGAGGAAACTGTCTTTCTGGCAGATCAGCGTGCCGCCGAGTTCCGACAGGCGCAGCGGGATGATCTTGCCTGGGTAGGGTGCCGCGAAGGCCACGCGCGCCTTGCCATGTCCCTGATGGGTGAACTGGGTGATGAAGAGGCTTTCGCCGGTCAGCAGGCGCTTGCCCGCGCCCATCAGCTTGCCCATGATCCCGCCCTGCTGCGAGGCAAGCGAGCCATCGCCGAAGATTGTCTCCATTGTAACATGGGCGTCCTTGAACATCATCGCGCCCGCCTCGGCGACGGCGCTTTCGCCCGGATCGAGTTCTATCTCGACGAACTGCATCTCCGAGCCCTTGATCTCGAAATCAATGTCATCGGCCATGCCAGGCTGGGCCTTGTAGCCGTAGGAGGGTTGGCTGGCGGGAGAGCCCCAGGGCGAGCCGAAGGGTGTTGCACCCGATCCGCCCAGAAAACCGCCTCCCTGTTGCGGCTCGGAAGGAGGCTGTCCGCCCGCGCCCGGTGCTGTGCCCTTGAACCACGACATGGAAGCCTCCTCGGTCAAACCCGCTTGAGCAAGATATGATGCGGGTGTGAAGGCCGCAATGGGAGCCTGCAAGCAGAGCTTGCTGTCAGTCTTCTCCTACCAGCCAGTCCACGCGCCAGCTTGTCCGGCGGCCCTGAGCCATCGACTTTGCCATGAACGGCAGCATGGCCGCAGCTTCGTCCTTCAGCTTCCACGGCGGATTGACGATGATCATGCCGGTGCCGTTGAGCTTGGTGTCTTCGCCCTCGGCATCCACCAGCAGTTCCAGCCGCAATGTCTTGGGAATGGCGAGCGCCTTGAGATCGCGGTGAAAGCGGTCGGGCTCGCGCCAGCCCTTGATCGGATACCAGAAGGCAAACATGCCGGTGGCCCACCGGATGTGCGCGGCGGCCAGCGCTTCGGTCATGCGGCCGAATTCGCCGTTTTCCTCGAACGGCGGGTCGATCAGCACAACACCGCGCCGCTCCAGCGGCGGCAGCCAGGCCTTGAGCGCCGCCCAGCCGTCGATAGCCGACACGAGTGCGCGGCGGTCGCGCTCGAAGCGCCGTTCCAGTTCACGGCTGTCGTCCCGGTGCAGTTCCGCGAGAGAGAGGCGGTCCGTTGGGCGCAGCAGGTTGGATGCCAGAATGGGTGAGCCCGGATAATGCAGGCCTTCCAGCGCATTATAGGCCTTCAGCGTGGCGATATAGGGCTGGAACAGCGTTTCCAGCTGCGGATTGCGCTGTTGCGCCAGAAACCGCACCACGCCCTGCGCGGCCTCGCCGGTGCGGCGTGCCTCATCCGATGACAGGTCATAAAGTCCAATGCCAGCATGGGTGTCCATGTAGCGGAACGGCGTGTCCTTTGCCATGAGATGCACGAGGATGCGGGCGAGCAGCGCATGCTTGAAAACATCCGCGAAATTGCCGGCGTGATAGGCGTGGCGATAATTCATCGAGATCCATCATATTTTATATATCGGGTTTGCGAATGAGCAGCACGTTGCTGCTATCACAGAAGACACTGCTGTCATAAGCAGGAGTGAAGATGAGGGAGTGGCGCGAATGGCGCTTCGGATGGAACATGGGATCGTGGCGCTGCTGACAATGGCTTATGTCGTCGGTGCGCCGGACGTTGCTCCGATGCTGCCGCGCTCGGCAGAAGTCGCCTTTTCGAAGCTTCACAGCGATTTCAACGATGTAGGAATGAGAATTTACATCTCTGGCAGCACACTGGCCAATCAGGCCGGTCTGACCCGGCAACCCGGTTACTATCAGGCAGCGTCCGCCGTCAGCGAACCGGCGGCACGGTAATCTCGCGAGTGCGGCAGCCGCCGTGGTCGACTTCCTCGCAGGTCCTGAAGCCGCGCAGATCCTTTGTCAGACAGATCCTCACCTCGTTCAGCACGCTTTTCTTGCAGGAAATCGCGATCATGTCGGCGCGCAGGCCCGGATTGACCGCTATGAAGGCGCGCTCGATGTCGATGGGGCTCCAGCGGCTTTCTTTCTCCGGCTTCTGGAATTCCCTTGGAACAACCACCTTGTCTTTCGCGGCTTTCGCATCACGGAAGTAGTCGGTGGGGCTGGAGCCCGAGCACGTCCCGTGCTTGCGCCACTCGTAGCGTGCCAGCGGTTCGCTGGGGAAAATGTCCTTCGCGATATCCATGGCGGCGCGTGATGGCGTGCGGCCTGCCGGGCCGCAGTCAGCGGGATAGCCGCGCTCGTTCTGCGGCCAGAGCCCGTGCAGGACAAAGCCCAGCGCCTTGCCGACAGCGCACTGGTCGCGGCCCTTGCTGTCGCCCTCGACCTCGCAGAAGCCGGAGGACCAGCTGAGCGCCAGGACATAGAAATCAAACTCGCCTGCCGTGCCGCTGCTGCGCTGGGCCGAGGCAGGAAATGCGGTGACTGCAAGAGCGGCGAGAGCAAAAAACCAGCGCTTCATGTGCCGAGCCTTCACGGGCGCGCCATCAGGCAATCCGGAGCATAGGTGTTGTGCCGGTCAAGGCCCGCAACGCACCATTCAACGTTGTAGGATGCCGGTGTGGGAAAACGCACCCATCCGAGAAACAGGCTGCCATGCCAGCCCGTGATGCCTGCATCCTCTACCAGATTGTAATCGAGGCGGTGATATTTGCCGTCCGACAGCAGCGCACGGGCGGTGCAATAGCGGCGCGGGATCAGATCCTGACCGTTGGGCCGGAAATGCGTCTCCCGGATGCGGTCCACCCCGGTCAACTGGAGATTTGAATTCCAGTGACGGGGCTCGCGCCAATCGAAGCGGCTCTGGATGCGGCCGACAACGCCCGGATCATTACAGCCCGGCAGTTGCGCATCATAGGCAAATATCCGGTCCTCCGCTTTGCCGCGAGGGGAATTGGCGCTGGCGGGCAAGAGAGTTGCTGCGAGAGCAGCAGATGAAAGCAGGGCAATGACAAGGCGCATGGCGATAACCTCTATGGCGTTGCGAAGCTTTGCGCCAAGAGCGCGCTCTGATCAAGCCGCCTTGGTGCAGGAAACGCACGAACCGTATTGCCAAGCGTCTCGGAACTGTGCGCTACTTGCAATCATGATTTCTTACGTGATCCAGAGATTGCTCTCGACGCTGATCGTCATGGCGATGGTCGGCGTTTTCGTGTTCCTTTTGCTGCACCTGTCGCCGGGCGATCCAGCCGCGATCATTGCAGGCGACAACGCGACATCGGAGCAGATCGATGGAATTCGCCAGAAACTGGGGCTGGATGATCCGTTGCCCGTGCAGTTCCTGCGCTGGGTCAGCCACGTTGTGCAGGGCGATCTGGGCATTTCCATCTTCTCCAACGAACCGGTGCTGAAACTGGTGGGACAGCGGCTGGAGCCAACGGTGTCACTGGCGCTGGCAACGCTGCTGGTCGCGGTGGTGATCGCCGTCACATTCGGCGTCATCGCCGCGTGGAAAGCCGGCACGCTGATCGACCGGCTGCTGATGGTGATCTCGGTCGTGGGTTTCTCCGTGCCCGTTTTCGTCGTGGGATATATCCTTATCTATGTCTTTGCGATCTGGCTGCGCTGGCTGCCTGTGCAGGGCTACACACCCATTGCCGAGGGTCTTTGGCCATGGATGCGGAACCTGATTCTGCCCGCCACTGCACTTGGCCTTGCCTATGTGGCGCTGATCGCACGAATCACACGGGCGACGATGCTGGAGGTTCTCGAGGAGGACTATATCCGTACGGCTGTCGCCAAAGGGGTCAGCAACCGCACAATGCTGCTCAAGCATGCGCTGAGAAATGCGGGCGTTCCCATCGTCACCATCATCGGCATCGGCGTTGCGCTCCTGATCAGCGGCGTCGTCATCACCGAGACGGTTTTCAACATTCCCGGCGTCGGGCGGCTGGTGGTGGATGCCATCGCCAAGCGGGATTATCCGATCATCCAGGGCGTTATCCTGATCTTCTCGGGTGTCTATGTGATCATCAACCTGATCGTTGACCTGACATACATGCTGCTCGATCCGAGGATTCGCTACCAATGAGCGATGCTATTCTGGATCCTGTCATGCCTGTAGCGCGTCGTGGCGGATGGCTCACCTTCGTGCGGCGCAATCCGACTCTGGTCGCGGGCTGTGTCATCCTGGGTTTCATGGCGATCATTGCACTCATTGCGCCGTGGATATCCGGTGATCCCATCCTGATGCAGCCGGTGGAGAGGTTGAAACCTCCGTCTGACCGCTTCCTGTTCGGCACGGATAATCTGGGCCGCGATGTGTTCGCACGCACGGCTTATGGCGCGCGGGTGTCACTGCTCGTCGGGCTGGTGGTTGCGGTGCTGTCCGTTGGCATCGGCCTCGTCATCGGACTTCTGTCCGGCTATTTCCGGCGCGTCGATGCCATTGTCAGCCGGATGCTGGACGGGCTGATGGCGATCCCGGCCATCCTGCTCGCCATCGCGCTGGTGTCGCTGACAAGGGGAGGCGTGGCCATCGTGATCCTGCGATAACTATCCCTGAAATTCCACGCGTGGTCCGCCTTGTGCGCGGCGTGGTGCTGACCACGCGGGAGGAGCCATTCGTGGAGGCCGCCATCGCGACCGGAACCCGGGTGCCGCTGCTGCTGATCCGGCACATCCTGCCGTCGACGCTGCCGCCGCTGATAGTGCAGGCCAGTTATATCTGCGCCTCGGCCATCCTGATCGAGGCGTCACTGTCGTTTCTGGGCGCGGGCATTCCGCCCGAGATACCAACTTGGGGCAACATGATCGCGGGATCGCGGCTGTTCCTGGGCCGCGCGCCGTGGACGATCTTCTGTCCTGGCCTGGCGCTGGCGCTGGTGGTGCTGGCGGTCAACCT
>CAXTUM010000095.1:0-8303 GCA_964247205.1 uncultured Beijerinckiaceae bacterium | reverse complement strand
CTCGGGGTGCGGGACCCGAAAAGCCTTGACGGGTTTGTCGCCGCGCGGGATGCAGGACGCATCCATATCGCGCGCTATGATGCCGAGAACTGGAATTCCCATGCGGCATGGGTTGAGGCGGCGGCCAGCACCTTCGGCCGCATCGATGGGCTGGTCAACAACGCGGGCATCAGTGCAATCATGACGATCCGCGATGCGGACGAGGCCGCGCTGGATCGCATCTGGGCCGTCAATTGCAAGGCTCCCCTGAACATGATCCGCTGCGCCCTGCCGCATCTGGAAAAGACCGGACAGGGCCGCATCATCAACATTGCATCGCTTTCAGGCAAGCGCGTCAGGAATGACAATGTCGCCTACAACATGAGCAAGTTTGCCGTTGTTGCGCTGACGCACGGCGTGCGGCGGCTGGGCTGGGACAAGGGCGTGCGCGCCACGGCGCTGTGCCCCTCGTTCGTGCGCACGGACATGACTGCGGGTTCGGCGAAGATTTCAGCTGCAGATATGACGGACCCGGCTGATCTCGCGGAACTGGTGGCGACACTGGTCGCCCTGCCGAATACGGCCAGCATCGCCGAACTTCTGGTCAATTGTCGCCTTGAGGATATGCTTTAGGTCCGCTGCGGTCAGGCGACCTGCACCAGATGTCCGGGCGAAACTTCGCGGTATTGCCGCTGAGGCGGGATATAATCTGCCTTGCGGAAGGGGCTCGGGATTTCATCATTGGACAGCCCGCGCCTGATGCCGCGGCGGGCTGGGTCCGGTGTCGGCACGGCGGCCATCAGCTTGCGCGTATAGGGATGCTGCGGATCATCAAAAATGGCGGCGCGGGGCCCGATCTCGACGATCTCGCCCAGATGCATCACTGCCACGCGGTGGCTGACGCGTTCCACCACCGCCATATCATGCGAGATGAACAGATAGGCCAGCCCAAGCTCCTGCTGCAGGTCGAGCATCAGATTGATGACCTGCGCCTTGATCGAGACATCAAGGGCCGAGACCGCCTCGTCCGCCACGATCAGGCGGGGTGAGAGCGCCAGCGCCCGCGCGATGCACAGGCGCTGGCGTTGGCCGCCAGAGAACTCATGCGGCAGGCGATCCGCCATCTCAGGCAGGAGTCCGACCTTGCGCATCAGTTCCGCGACACGGCTCTCCGCCTGGCGCTTATCCGCCAGCCCGTGGATGATGATCGGTTCAGCAATGGCGGACCCCACCGTCTTGCGGGGATTGAGGCTGGCATACGGATCCTGAAAGATCATCTGCATGCGCCGTCGCATCAGGCGCAGCTCTTCCTTCGGCAGGCTCGCCACATCACGGTCCTCGAATAGTACCTGCCCCGACGTGGGCGGCACCAGCCGCAGGATGGAGCGTCCCGTTGTCGATTTGCCGCAACCGGATTCGCCCACCAGCGCTAAGGTCTCTCCCGCACGCAGCGTGAAGGAGACATCCTCCACCGCATGTACCCGGCCGGTGACGCGCCCCATGAGGCCGGAGCGCACGTCAAAGCGTGTCACAAGGCTTTTGACCTCCAGCAATGGTTTTCCCTCTGCCGAGACCGTATCCGGCATCATCGCGGGCACATCAGACGCGCCGGTCTTCTCATCGACTACCGGAAAGCGCATGGGCCGGTCATGACCAACCATGGTTCCAAGCTTCGGCACGGCTGCCAGAAGCGCGCGGGTATAGGGATGTTTGGGCGTATGAAAAATATCCGCCGTAGGCCCCTGTTCCACGGCATCTCCCTTGAACATGACAATGGTCCGGTCCGCCACTTCCGCCACCACCCCCATGTCATGGGTGATGAAGATGACGGCCATGCCGAATTCATCCTGCAGCATCTTGATAAGCTCGAGGATCTGCGCCTGAACCGTGACATCAAGGGCCGTCGTCGGCTCGTCGGCGATCAGCACCTTGGGGCGGCAGGCCAGCGCCATGGCGATCATAACGCGCTGGCGCATACCGCCCGAGAAGCGATGCGGATACTCGTTGAACCGCGAGGCAGCGGCGGGAATGCGGACTGTTTCAAGAATCCGCAACGCCTCCGCGTTGGCGGCTCTGGTGTCGAGACCACGGTGATAGCGTAGCGTCTCGGCAATCTGGAAGCCGATGGTCAGCACCGGATTGAGGCTCGTCATGGGCTCCTGAAAGATCATGGAAATGTCGTTGCCGCGCACGGCCCGCATGTCGCTCTCGGGCAACGCCGCAAGGTTGCGGTCATCCAGCAGAATCCTGCCTTCGATCCTGCCATTCACCTCAGGCACCAGCCGCATGATAGAGAGCGCGGTGACGCTTTTACCGGAGCCGGATTCTCCGACGATAGCCACGGTTTCCTTAGGCGCGATCTCGAAGGACAGGCTCCTGACGACAGGACGCCAGACGCCGTTCACCCGGAAGGATGTTGTGAGATTTTCAACCTTGAGGACGGGCGCGGTCATTGCTCACCCTTGAGTTTGGGATCGATGGCGTCGCGCAGGCCGTCGCCCAGCAGATTGAGGGCGAAGACCACGATGAGGATGGCGACACCGGGCATCATCGCCAGCCAGTAGGATTCGAGAATATTCTCGAAGCCCTCGCGGATCATGCCGCCCCAGGTGGGAGTGGGCGGCTTGAGGCCGAGGCCGATGAACGCCAGTGATGCTTCCGTACGGATCGCGCTCGCCGTCCACAGCGAGAACATCACGAGGATTTCCGCAGCGATGTTGGGCAGGATATGCACGAACATGATGCGCGCATCGGAAAAGCCGAGCGAGCGCCCCGCCTCGACGAATTCCCGCTCCTTGACGGCAATCGTCGGCGCACGGGCGATACGGGCGAAGGACGGCACCGAGGTGAGCGCAATAGCAATGATGATGTTGGTGAGCGAAGGCCCCAGCATGGCCACGATGATCAGCCCCAGGATCAGCGACGGAAAGGCCAGCAGGATATCCATGACCTGCATGACAAGCAGGTCAAATCGCCCGCCGTAATAGCCCGCCACCATGCCGATCAGCGAGCCCAGAACCATGGCAAAAAACGTAGCGGCAATGCCGATGATCAGCGAGTAGCGCGCGCCATGCAGCAGGCGTGAAAAAATATCGCGACCGTAATAATCCGTTCCCAGCCAGTAGGTCGCGGATGGTCCCTGCAGCTTGGAGAAAATGTCCTGCTCGATCGGGTCGTGCGGCGATATCCACGGCGCAAAGATAGCCAGCAGGACGATCACGAGGAAGATCAGCAATCCCGCCCACGATGTCTTGTTGGTGTTGAAGGCACGGATCGTCGCACCGAGCATTCGGGTCCAGGCGGACTGGCGCAGTACAGGTGATGCCATGGTCATTGCAGCTTCACCCGTGGATCTGCGATGCCATAGACAATATCTGTCGCCAGGTTGATCATCACCACGAGCAGCGTGTAGATCACCATCATTCCCTGCAGCATCGTGTAGTCGCGCTGGTTCAGGGCGCCGACGATAAGCTTGCCGAGACCGGGGCGGTTGAAGACGATCTCGGTCAGCACGGAATTACCGATGAGAACGCCCAGATAAAGCCCGACGATGGTGATGATCGGAATCAGCGCATTGCGAAGCGCATGCCGCCAGACCACTGCGGGCCACGGCACGCCCTTGGCCCGCGCCGTGCGCACATAGTCCTCTGACAGGACTTCGAGCATGGCCGAGCGCGTCACACGTGTGATGTACGCCGCCATGATGAGGCCGAGATTGATAGCGGGCAGCGCCAGCGATTGCAGCCAGGCATTCCAGGTGCCGCGCTGGCCGCTGATGACCGGAAACAAGCGCAGCTGGATGGCAAAACCGATGAGCAGCAAAATGCCCGACACGAACGCCGGGAAGGACAGTCCAAGAAGCGACACCATCCTGACGATGTAATCCGTCGCATGGTTACGGTTCACGGCCGCCCAGACGCCGAGCGGAATACCGGTGACGGCGCCGATCAGCAGGGCATAGACCGTGAGTTCCACCGTCCACGGCAGCACGCTGAGGACTTCCTGCACGACGGGCCTGCCCGTCACCAGTGATACACCCCAGTCGCCGCGCAGGGCCCCGCCCAGAAACCCGGCATATTGCACAAGAAGCGGCTGGTCGAGACCAAGCCGGGTGCGCAGCGCGGCAACCGTGGCCGCATCTGCCTGATCGCCGAGGATCACCTGCGCGGGATCACCCGGCAGGATACGGACGATCAGGAAGATGATGGTGAGCACGGCGAAAAGCGTGACCAGCGCGAAGCCGAGCCTCCGGACAAGAAACGCGGTCACGCTCCCGCGCTCTTACTTCGTGAACCGGCTTGTTTCCAGAATCCCCGGCCCAAGATTCAGCGCTCCCTTGACCGGATAGCCGAGGTCAAGCGTGTCTTTCAGCGCCCAGAGCTGCAGCGACTCATTCACAGGCACCGCGCATACCTCGGTAATGATCTTGCGCTGTGCCTCATACCAGAGCGCTATCTGCTTTGCCTTGTCCGGCTCGCTGCGGGCTGCATCAATTTCGGCATCAGCCACCTTGCAATGCGAGAAGTTGGTCACGCCGGTCGGCGTTCCGACGGTCGCCCTGGAATGGAAGAATTGCGAGAGATAAACATCCGCCACCGGGAACCGCGCCGCCTGGAAATGCACCACCTGGCTAAGGTTCTGCCGGATCTGCTGGTGGAACGTCGCATGCTCCACTGGCGTGATTTCCAGCGTGATGCCTGCGCGGCGCAATTGCGCCTGCACGGCTTCCATGAACGTCATCATGCCGGGCAACGTCGTGTGAATAGTCTTCAGGGTGATGCCGTTGGGATGTCCCGCTTCTGCCAGCAGGTCCTTGGCCTTCTGGATATTGTAGGGCAACAACGGCGCGTCTGTGAGCGCGCCGAGGTAGCCGTTGGGCACAACCGACACCGACTGACGCGACACATCGCGACCACGGAACTGGTGGATGCCATCGCGGTCAATCGCATGGGCAACCGCCTGGCGGACCTTGATGTTGTCCAGCGGCGGCATCGTCATGTTGAAATGCAGGACCGACATTTCAGCCGGGTTCATGGCAATTGCGTTGACACCAGGCGTCTGTTTCAGACGGTTGAAGCTGGCCTGATCCTGCCGTGCGTACAGCATGTCCAGCTCACCTGCCTGGAAGGCAAGGTCACGGGCGGCATCGGACGGGATAAGGCGGAAGTTGATCTCGCGGATGACGGGCTTGCCCCGGAAATACTGGTCGTGGGCGACAAGTTTGCCATATTGCTGCGGCACATACTCGCTGAAGGCAAAGGGCCCTGTGCCGACCGGCTTGCGGCGGAAGCCCTCGTTGCCCATCTGCTCGACGGCGGCTTTGCAGACCATCTGGCCGCCGTGATAGTTCATCACCACGCCGAGCAGGCTGGGAATCGGGTTCTTCAGCGTGATTTTGACCGTGTAGGGATCGACCGCCTCGACGCTGTCGAAAGCGCCGTAATCGGACGAGAAAGTCGACGTTTCGCGGGTTGCCGCACGCTTCAGAGAATAAACGGCATCGGCCGACGTGAACTCTCCGAAATTGTGGTGGCACTGGACTCCCTTCCGGAGATTGAACGTCCAGACCTTCCCATCGGGTGACGAGTTCCAGCTTTCGGCGAGATCCGGCTCGATCTGGTCAGGGCTGATTTCGCCCGGCTTCAGCCGGACGAGACCGTTGAATATCTGCTGCAGGAAGCTCTTGCCTGTCGTCGCCGAATTCATGTGCGGGTCAAGCACCCCGGCATCGGCGGACGCAAGACCGACGTTGAGCGTTGTTTTCTGCGCGAAGGCGGATGATGCGCAGCTGACAGCAAGCGCCAGTCCCATGCATCCCGCAAGCAAAGCCGATTTTGTCATTGTCATGTTCCCCTGACGGCACCAACCCAGCCGTCACTCCCCATCGAGTGTTTCAACATTGACGCGGCATTGCAAGCGGCGGTTTTGCCTGCGCCCATGTGATCGCCTGGTAACCGCAGACTGGCCGAGGAAAATGCAACGAGAAGACCAAGCCAGCAATACATCCTAAGCCTCACCATCCTGACGCTTCAGATCCGTCGCGTAGACGAAATGATCGGCAGGGTGCCAGTTGATAGAGGTCAGAATAATGTTTTGGCCGCCATCGCGGTAGCAGCGCCTGAAGCGCATGCCGACGGATTTCAGCTTGACGCCGAGATCATCTGCGACTCGGGCTGGCATAACTGCCGCGCTGACCTCCTGCCGGATATGAGCGATACTGACGCCGAAACGCTCCTCGATCCGCGCGAAAATGGGACCTTTGAGCGTCACAAGTTCATCGGTAATGCCTGCATAGGGCTCCGCGACAAATACCCTGACAGTGCAGATTGCATATCCAGATGTGTCGCGGCGCAGGCCTTCGATGTTCAGGCACGTCTGTCCGGGTGCGAAGCCCGCCAGTTCAGCCTCGGCCTTGGTGAGAGTCAGCATTTCTGTGCGATGGACAGAGAGATGTGTGTCAGCGGCGTATTGCAGCAGGTCGGCCATGGTTCGCGCGGACTGCACGAAGACCGAGCGCAACTGGTTGGCGATGACGATGGTGCCTGCGCCCTGCCGCCGCGCCACAAGCCCCGCATCCGTCAGCAGGCGGAGCGCCGCGCGCACCGTGTAGCGGCTGACTCCAAACCGCGTGCAAAGCTCTATCTCGGGCGGCAGAAACGCACCGACCGGATGCTGGCCGGCCAGAATCTCGTCCTTCAGGATCTGTTCGATCCGCAGGTACAGCGCAAGACCATCGGATTGAGGCGCCGCACCCATTTTCATGAAGCGAATTGCTTCAGGGCACCGATGACGCCTGCAGCGGCAAGCTCCGCGCAGCGCTCCGCCGAGAGGCCCAGAATGCCGCGATAGACCTCGGTATTGTGCTGGCCCAGTTCCGGCGCGCTGGCGATGATGCCGCCTGGTGTGCTTGAAAGCTTGGGCGCAACATTCTGCATCCGGAGATCGCCGAAGGTGGGATGCATGACCTTCACGATGGCCTCTCGCGCCTTGAAATGAGCATCCTCAAGCATCTCCGGAGCGCGGTAGATATCGCCGCGGGGAACGCCGTATTCGTCCAGCAGGGAACCAAGCTGGTCGGCATCGAGCGTGGCGGTCCATGCGCCGATCAGGTCGTCCAACTCCTTCTGGCGCTCGCCGCGTGCTCCATGGGTGGCATAGAGGGGATCACTGCCCAGCTCCGGCCGGCCCATCGCCTCCGCCAGCCGCTTGAAGACACTGTCCTGATTTGCGGCGATCAGCACCATGCGGCTGTCGCGTGTGGGATAGATGTTGGACGGGGCGACGTTGGGCAGGATCGCGCCAGTGCGTTCGCGGATGTAGCCAGCCTTGTCATATTCCGTGACAAGTGACTCCATGATCGCCAGAACCGCTTCATAGATGGCGGAATCCACCACCTGGCCTCGGCCTGTGCGCTGCAGTCCATGCAACGCCATCAGGCCGCCGATGCAGGCGAAGGTGGCAGCCATCGTGTCCCCGATGGAAATGCCCATGCGGCTTGGCGGCGACGACGGATCACCCACCACATAGCGCAAGCCGCCCATGGCTTCGCCGATGGCGCCGTATCCTGCTTTCTCCGCATAGGGACCAGTCTGCCCATAGCCAGATACACGGATCATGATCAGGCGCGGGTTGATCTTCGACAGGACATCATAGCCAAGGCCCCATTTCTCGAGAGTGCCGGGCCGGAAGTTCTCCAGCAGGATATCGGATTTTGCGACCAGATCCTTGATGATCTGCTGGCCTTCCGGTCCCCTCGCATTGAGTTCGATGGATTTCTTGTTGCGGGCAATGACCGGCCACCACAGCGACTGGCCGTGCGGCTTCTCGCGGCCCCAGTCCCGCATCGGATCACCCTGTCCGGGTTGCTCGATCTTGATCACCTCGGCCCCGAAATCAGCCATCAACTGGCCGCAGAACGGACCGGCCAGCAGCTGGCCCATCTCGATGATACGCAGGTCCGTCAGAGGCCCCCGGCGCGTGGTGTCCCGCGCGCCTTCATCCGTGGCTGTCATCGGCTACTCCATTTTTTGTGAACATATATTTGTCCGGACAACTTCCGCTGTTATAGAATGGACGACAGCAAGGGCAAGAGGCCTCACACCGGGTCTCGCGGCTTTGGCCTGTTTGGTGATTTGCGTTGAGGAAGGACAGATTTCAGTGCCAAAGGACAGGTTACGCATTGTCGAGGTCGCGCCCCGCGACGGGTTGCAGAACGAACCCCGGCTTGTCTCGACCGCCGACAAGCTGGAATTGATCCGCTGCGCCGTGGACGCTGGTATCGACCGCATTGTCGAGGTCGCGCCCCGCGACGGGTTGCAGAACGA